>CATPCN010000351.1 GCA_955652855.1 uncultured Chthoniobacterales bacterium
GTGCGCGCGATGAGCGCGCGGCACGGCATCAACGTCGTGATCAGTCTTATCGACTTTCCGCTAGATGAGCGGTCTAAAGCGCCGCCGCGACCGTTTCGCAAAGATTGGAGCTGGAACCCGCACCCGACCCGCGTGCTACTGGAGGCAGTGTTAGAGAACGTGCTCAGGAAAGGGTTCGTCATCGAGGACAACCACGCGCTCAACGTCACGCTCTTCCAAGTCCTGCCGCACTTCGACGAGGAATACGCTTTCACCAAAGCCGTCTTGCCACAGCTCTACGTCCTGTTTGACGCGATAGGGAAAAACTCCGGTCGCATCGTCTACGTGGCGGGGCCAGACGTCAGCCAAGCAACCGAGGCCGACCGCTTGCACAGCGATGCCTTGCGCGAACAACAATTCAACCGATAAGTTAATAACACCAATTCAATGAGTCAAAAACGCGGTTACGCCCACGCCCAGAAGCAACATGCCGTAATGAAGAATCACGCCGGTCTCGATAAGCGGCAAAAAAAGAAAAGCGGCTTTCCGAACCTAAAACATCTCACAGACGCCTTTGTCAGACCACCGAACGGACGCTGGCTGAAGCTGGACGACAAAGTAATTCGCTAAATCCGCCCAAAAATATGACTCCGACCACCCAGCTAGAAAGCGAGAGCAACAAAGCCTACGAGGCGTTCAGGAATTACCTCGGAATGGGACGCCAGCGCACGCACCGCAAGGTGGCGCAGCAGTTGCGCACAAGTGCCACAAACATTCATCACATGGCGCGCCGCTACAAATGGCGCGAGCGGATCAGCTCGTCGATGCTTGAGGACAGGCAGATCGAGCAAGGCGCGAAAGCGGTGGCGGCGCTGGAGACCGCGCGCGATCTTGAGGCGCGCCAGAAACAGGTCGAGAACGACGCGCTGGAGCTGTCCGAGAAGTTTATCGACAAATTGCGCGAGATGCTGCGGTTTCCGGTCGTAACGGCGCGCAAGACCAAGACCGAGGAGAGCGAAGACGGCAAGGTCACGCACACCCACATCACCTATCAACCGGCCAAGTGGACGTTCGCCGACATCATCCGCATCATGCAAGGCACGGACGCCTTGCGCCGGTTGGCGCTCGACATGCCTCTGGGCCGACACGAGGTGACCGGCAAAGACGGCGCTCCTCTGTCGCCCGCCGCGCAGCCGATCATCAACGTGATCCATCAATATGACAAGCGAACCGTTGAAGCGCGAAAGCTCTTTGGCTCTGTACGGCCGCCCGGCAGAACCGACTGAGCTGTCGCTGCTAGACCAAATTCCTGACGACGCGCGGGCGTTGATCGCGTCCTCCGACTTCCCTTACCGCCTTCACCCGCAACAATCGCTGGCGTTCGAGTCTCCGGCGAACGAGATACTGTTCGGCGGCGCGAAAGGCGGCGGCAAAAGCTTCCTGCTGCGCTACGCGTTTTGCCTCTGGGCGATGTGGGCTCCGCGTCTGCGCCTGTTCCTGTTCCGCCGCATCTGGGACGACCTGCGGCAGAACCACTTGGAGGGCGAGACGGGGTTTCCGGCCATGCTCGACCGGCTGATCAGCAAAGGCGTCTGCACGGTCGTGAGCCACGAGGTGCGCTTCAACAACGGCTCGCGCATCTTCCTCAACCACATGCAGCTTGAGCGGCATGTCACCAAGTACCAAGGGCAAGCGATGCACGTCATCGGCTTCGACGAGATGACGCAGTTCACCGAAATGCAGATGCGTTACCTCTACGGGTCGAGCCGGCTCGGCGGCTGGATTCCGCCCAAGTGGATGGAGGGCTGGTTTCCGCGTATCATCGGCGGTGCCAACCCCGGCGGCGTCAGCCACAGCTACGTTAAGAGAGGCTTCATCGACCAAGGGCCGTACGTGATCGTGAAACAAGACAGCGACAACGGCAACATGTGCCGCCAGTTCATCCCGGCGCGCGCGGAGGACAACCCGACGCTGCTGCAGAACGACCCGCTTTACCTGGAGCGGCTCGGCGGCATGGGCAGCCCGGAGCTTGTCCGCGCGATGCGCGAGGGAGACTGGGAGGTGGTCAGCGGGAGCATGTTCGGGTACATCTGGCGCAAGAGTAGGCACGTGCTGGAGCGCGGGTTTGCAATACCGGCGAAGTGGGACATCTGGCGCGGCGGCGACGACGGGTTCTCATCGCCCGCCGCAGTCTACTGGATCACGCAGAGCAGCGACACCGGCACGTTCTACGTGATTGCCGAGCTTTACGAGAAAGGACTGTTGCCGGAAGAATTCGTCGATAAGATGCACGCGCGCGATTACAGCATCCGGGTCGACACCGGGCACGAGGTAGTCGAGAACGACGCCGAAGTCACTGGCATCATGGACAGCGCCAGCTTCAGTGACACCGGCACCGGCAAGGAAAGCCGTGGGCGGCAGATGAACCGGCTCGGCGCAGGCTGGACGCCGGTCGAGAAAGCGAAAGGATCGCGCGTGATGCGGGTGCAGATGATGCACAAGGTGCTGGCTCCCAACCCGCGTATGCCAAAGGACAAGTTCGGCGTGCACCTGCCGGGCATACGTTTCATCCCGAGCTGCCTCGCCGCGATCGAGACGATACCGACCTTGCAGGTGAGCCGGAACAACCCTGAGGACATCGACGACCCGAACGACCACTGTTTCGTGGCAGGAACATTGATCGCGACGAGTCAAGGCGAGATGCCAGTTGAGCACGTCGCCCGCGGCTACTTGGTGCGAACTCGACTCGGACTGGAACCGGTGCTCGCGACGTGGAAGACGCCAACCAAGCGCGTGATCACGAACGCCGGGCTTACCGGCACGCCTGCCCACAAAATTTACGACGCCGAGCAAAACAAATGGCTTTATCTTTCCGCGCTGACGCGGTTAAATACGGTATGCAAGCAGAGAGAGTGGTCTTTAACGGAGTTGTTTTCAGGCGTTATCCAGAATCCAGACAACGCGAGGCTCGGCTTTATTTTGTCGCTGCTGGCGACCATCGCGAATGTGGACGGCTTCACCAAGCGGTCTGGCGCGCAGCGCATGGCGATATTCCGCGAGGTTGCCACATCCATCACCGCGATGGCGACACGCTCAACAACGCTATCGAAAATTTGGAGTGCGTTACTCCGCTTCAACATTCGCAGCGGCACACGCCGGAACGCCGAGAGAAACTGTTGCGAAATTTTCGCGCTGCTCAGGAGGCGGCTAAAGCGTGGCACCGTTCCGAAGAGGGCCGGGAATGGCATCGGCAGCACGCCGTCTCGCTTCGGGACGTCAAACCTAAATCCTTTACGTGCGCGATGTGCGGAAAGCGATGCAGCAGCGTCCAACACCGCGCACAGTTTTGCAGCGCAAAATGTCTTGCCAGACATAGACGGCGGAGCGGCATCGACAACATCGAGAAAAATTGTCCGGTGTGCAGCACAAAATTCACGACTGACCGATATCGAGGAAGCAAAACATGCAGTCGATCGTGTGGGCGACGTTTACAACCTGACCGTGGCAGGCGCGCCTGAGTATTTCGCGAACGGAATTTTAGTGTCGAATTGTTTCGATGCCATCACCTATGGGCTGACCGCGAAGCGGAACTGGTTCGCGAAATATAAGGTTCGGGGAATATGATTAGAATTTGAAATTCCTACCACTGACCAAAGTCGCAAGGCGTGGCAAAACGGCATATTGCTAAGCAAACCAAAGCAGGCAAAGTGGTAGGAAAACTTTACTACTGGTTCAGATGAAAGGAAAAAAACAGAATATGACAGAACAACAAGACAAAGCAGAGGGCGTTCCCAACGGGAGCGCGAAACCAAAACTAACTA
>CATPCN010000352.1 GCA_955652855.1 uncultured Chthoniobacterales bacterium
AAGCGCTCGAAAAGGCGAAGGCGGCCGACCGCATCGTGCGCGAGCGTCTGGCGCAGTTAGGTCTATCCTTCGATGAAATCCACACCGAATTCTTTGGCGTAAATGCGTGTCACGGTCCGGTTGCGGTCCCGTGTCCGGATCCATCCGAAGTGCAGGTCCGCATCGGCGTACGCGGTCAGGATCGGAAGGCGATCGACCGGTTCACGCGCGAGCTGGTGCCGCTGGTTCTAAGCGGTCCACCTACTGGGACCGGCTTTGGCGACGGCCGCCCGCCCGTCCGGGAAGTGGTTGCCTATTGGCCCGCGCTGATCCCGCGCGCACTCATCGAAACTCGCGTGGAGGTTATCAAATGAGAATCCCGCTTTCCCAAATTGCCCACGGCCGTTCCGGCGACAAAGGCGACACATCGAACATCGGCGTGATCGCCTTTCACGAGAAACATTATCCGGTGCTGCTGCGCGAAGTAACAGCGGAACGCGTCAAGGAATTCTTCGGCGGGCTCGTGAAAGGCAAAGTGGAGCGGTACGAATTGCCGAATCTGGCGGCTCTAAATTTTCTGCTGCACGAAGCGCTGGGCGGCGGTGGAACTTTGTCGCTCAGAATCGATGCGCAAGGCAAAACGCTGAGCGCCGCACTGCTCCGAATGGAAGTCGAAATCTCGTGGGATGAATTAGACAGCGGCGCATGAAACAAATTGCGCCGGTCGTGATCTACAAAATGGAGGATGACCATGGCGCAGACCAAAGGGAAAAGCAAAGTCCATAAGGTAATGAAGGAATACAAGGAAGGCAGCTTGAAATCCGGCGGCAGCGGAAGGAAGGTCAAGAGCCGCAAACAAGCGGTTGCCATCGCACTGAGTGAAGCGCGCGAAGCAGGCGCGAAGATCCCGAAAAAGAAAAAGTAGAAAACCGCGAAACGCGCGGGGCAGCGTCTGACGGATAATATTGGGAAATGAAATTAGCCATCGCAGTGCTCGCTGTCCTGCACCTCACAGCGGCCCCGCCCCTGCCCGGATTGCGAGTCGAAGCAGCGCCCGGAGGCTCCGTCCTTTTTGTCCGCAATGTTTACTCGCAGCCGCTCAGCGCGTTCCTCATAGAACTGGTTGACTATCCCGGAAGCTCGTTTTCGCACTGGGAAGATCACTTCGCCGGTGGCGAAATCCCCCCGGGCGTTGAAAAAGCGTATCCCGTGAAGAATATGCTCGTGGGCGCAGTCTCACCCGAATACGTCAAGGTGCAAGCGGCCCTCTATGTCGATGGCAGCGCAAGCGGGAACCCCGAAAAAATCAAACAGCTTATCGCCTGGCGAAGGCTGAGGCTTGAAACGACTCGTGAACTAATCCGCCGAATCGAAAAATCGCAATCGGACGGAATGCCCAAGGCCAACATTGTAGGCGGCCTCAAGCGATGGCAAGAGAATTTAGATCGCATTGCGCGGGCGGAGATTGCCGCCGCTATCGACAAACTCGATAAGCAATCCACCCAGGATGTTCTTGACAACCTAAAGCTCACCGGGCGAGCCCTAGCTTCCAGTAAACCATCTCTAACAGAACCGCGACCGTAAGGGAACAGGCGTCCCCTGCGGGCGGCCTTGTCCGCTGACAAGCTGAGGCTTTACGACAGCCCCTCGCCAAGGGAGCGTTGCCACGCTGGCCGCCGATGAACGCCGATCAACGCGGATTGAAAAGAAATGCATTATCCGCGTCCTTTTCGGCAGTTCTGCTAGGGAACAGGCTTCAAATCTTCCATCGAGAACTGGGGAGAATACAACCCGCGCGGCGTGCGAGTCCACCAAGCCCCAGTCTGACGCCTGGCTTGGAAATCGGTGAATTCGTAGCTAAACAACACCGCTCGAACATATTTAGGAGGCGCTCTCGGAAACGGATCATTCTCCAGCAACCCCGCAACGTCAGGTGAACCTTGCAGCAACCGCACCACCAAATTCTGGAACCAGGGCGTGTTCCGGAAACTCGATAGCGCCGCGAACCACATCTGCCAATCCAGTCGCGGCTGATGTGGCGCCACCCAACGCGGCGCCTTGCGCGGATCCCCCGGCTTGTATTTGAACTCGTAATCGAGCCAATTCACGCCATCATTGGAGCCTTGCACGATGATTTCCTGACGCGTGGTAGTCATCATGGCGAACAAACCATAGGTGTTCACGATTCCGAACGGACCGGTAATCCGCAAGATCGAATTCATAGCCGTCGAATCCGAGAACACGCCCCAAAGTTCCAGGGCGCTGAGGAACAGTATCAACACCGCCGCGCCTCGCGCCAAGACCGGACGGCACTGCACGGATCTGAGCCTCAGCCGCAATCTACTGAGCGCCCTGTCGTCGAAGAGAAACAAGCACAACCCCATCGTCAATAAATTGAAGAAGGTGTAATTGCCGGTGAGAAAAATGAGCACTTGCAGCAGCAGTATCGCGCCCGCGCCAAAAAATCTCCATACGCGAGGCCCAAAAATTAAAAACGGAACGGCCAGTTCGATCACCAGCACTGTACCGGTCGAGAGATGTTGGAATGAAGCCGGCAATTGGTTCATGTACCACGCCAGCCGTGTCGGCAACGGTTGTGTCCAATAATGGAAACTGAGCGCGCTGAGGCCGCTCCAGGTACGATCGTGACTCAGCAGCTTTACGGCGCCGGAAAGAAACGTGAGCCGGAACAGCAGCCAGCGAAACAGGAACACCACCAGCTTTGACGATCCCAGAAAAATCGACAGGAACCCGCTCTCCAGCAGCAGCATGTCCCATTGAAAGGACATAAAGTCCTGTCCCGCGGAGCACAGCGACAGATACAGCACGAACAGGCAAATCAAACAGGTCCGTTCGAAATAGCCGAAAAGCAGCACGATAGAAATGACCGCTCCGGCGATGCACGCCAGCCGCAGCACCGCGTCGCCATGCGCAATCCAAAAAACTGAAGGTAGCATCCAGTAGCTCTGCACCCCAAAGTGCTGCGAGAAGGCTTCGAGATAACGACCCAGCGGCAAAATTCCATGCTCGCCAATCAGCCCGGTCACTTGCACTCCGAAGGATGCGAAGGCGATAAGGTAGATGGCCGCCAGCACCCGCAGAAAGATCCACTCCACACTCGCGTAACACAGAGGCGACACCGTCCGTCCGAACGTAAATCGTGTCACCTGATAAAAAAAGGACCGGTGCGCGGCGATCACCCGGTAACCTGCTTCCGTAACGGCCGCAAACCCGGGCAGGTTCCGGTAAAGCGATAACAGCCAGCCCAGCCCCGATGCGTAAGTCAGGGTCTGAAACACTGCCTTGGCGCCCCGCAAGGTTTCTCCCGAAGGCAGCACAAGCTGTACCGATTGGGAGTAATCCTTGGGCGGAATCCGCGGGAATTGCTTGCCCACTTCCTGGGAGGGAGCATAGTCCACCCGCCCGCCAGTGAGTTGCTGCCAGTACTGAATCCAGATTTTGCAGAAGCCGCAATTGCCATCGAAGATCAGCAGGGGCTTGTCGGGCATGCTCTAATTTAAGTGTAGATTGATCGGTCTGGCGTTGGACGAATGACATCTTCCATTTTTCATAAGGCTGTTGACAGATTTATGGAAGTGATAGAATCATTGTAGGTATCCGTTGCAACCTTTGTATGGTCTGCTAACGTCTATTGAATGAAGCTATCCGAGGCGTAGTAGGAGAACATGGCAGCGCACCACGAACCTATGGGATTTCCCGGCGCAAATGATCCGACAGGCGCGGACGCCCACCTGCAAAGGTTGTTGGCGGCCGATGTTGAAGAACCTTGGTTTCGTTCTTTCATCAAGAACATCCGGGAAACCTTCAACCCGCCCAAGCTGCCGCCGTTGGAATTGACTTCGACCCCGGTAGCGGTCAAGGACATTTGGGGCTCCTACGGCGGGCAGGAAAAGCGCGCCGGTGTGAGTTCTTTGTTGATCCACGCCGGCATCGTCGCCATGCTATTGTTTGTCGGAACCAACAAAGCCGTGCAGAAGCTGGTGAAGGACAACATCACTCTGATCGCCCCCGATCTGTCTCCGTTTAAGCCGACTCCGAAAAAGGAAGCGATGGGTGGCGGCGGTGGCGGTGGCGACCGTTCTCCAACGCCTCCCAGCAAAGGCAAACTCCCGCGGATCGCCGACAAACAGTTTGTGCCTCCAATGGCCGTCGTGCATAACGAAAATCCCAAGCTGGTGATGGAGCCGACCTTGATCATGCAGCCGGACGCCAACATTCCCAAAGTGGACATGGCGAACTATGGCGATCCCTTAGCCAAGTCCGGTATCGCGTCCAACGGTCCCGGTTCGGGCGGTGGAATCGGATCTGGCCCAGGTGGCGGAGTAGGTTCGGGACGTGGTCCCGGCTATGGTCCAGGATCGGGCGGCAACATGGGTGGCGGCGCATATCGCATCGGCGGCGGCGTCTCGGCCCCCACCTTGATCTTTAAGGTGGAACCGGAATACTCCGAGGAAGCCCGCAAAGCCAAGTTCCAGGGCACCGTGCTGCTCAACGTCGTGGTAGACGAGAAGGGTAATCCCCGCGACCTGAAAGTAATCCGCCCGCTAGGCCTGGGCCTCGACCAAAAAGCCATCGAAGCCGTGGAAAAATGGAAGTTCAGCCCCGGCAAGAAGGATGGCAAGGCAGTCGCCGTGCAAGCCACCATCGAAGTCAATTTCAGACTTCTCTAGTCCGCTGTGTGCAACACATTGTCGCGCGGCTATCGCTCATTCTCGGATGCTCTGTCGCCTTGCTCGCTCAGAGCCCCGCGAGCTGGACCGAGACCTTTCCGGCGCACCGCATCGCCGATAACGTCTATTACGTTGGCGCCCGCGGGCTCGCCTCGTATCTGATCGCAACATCGGCAGGAACATCCTCATCAACAGCAGTCTCGATATCTCCGTTCCAGTGATTCAAGCCAGCACGGAGAAATTGGGGCCGATGGGAAGATCCTGCTGATCAGTCATGCGCATTGGGACCACAACGCGGGCAGTGTCCTCGTCAAGGAAAGATTACGTCCGGACATTCCGCGTCCTGAAATCCCTGCCGTGCGACATCTTCCTGGGTGCTCATGGCGACTACACGGCGTGGAAAGCAAGTTAGCCGGCGTCAAGCCGAACGGCCCCGACGCGTTCATCCACCCCAACGGTTACAAGAATTACGCGGAAAGAGAGCAAGCATTCCTGAGTATCGGTGCCGGCGAAGCGCCCAATAATAAAGCCGGTGTACATCAAGCGCTTTGTGGCCCTGATCGACGCCGCGGGAGATAACAGAACAAATGAGGACAAATAGGAATCGAATCCTTGACCAGCACCAATTCACGGTTCGCCCACTTTCAAAGGCTGAAGGTGGCAGCCATCTGGTGGAGTATCCGGATATACCCGGTTGCATGTCCGACGGCGAGACCGTCGAAGAGGCAATCGCGAACGGCAGAGAAGCACTCCGCGATTGTATGCAGGTGTTCCGAGAGTCGCGCCGGAAGCTGCCGAAGCCCAGCATCGAGGCTGCTCAATGGCGCCAGCGCCTGCCGCGGACTCTTTACTCGAAGCTCACGAGACAGGCAGCAAGCGAAGGCGTCAGCATCAATAGCCTCGTAACAGCAATCATCGCCGAGGCAGTGGGAGCAAGACAGGCACGGCCACAAAAGAGTCGATGATGGGATCTCGCTTTTAGCGGCAAATCTGAAAACCCGCCCACATTCATTTAGAATTAATTCTAATTGCCATGCCCAAGCCGACGCACCACGACATCATGCTGTCCAGCACCTTCAAAGAACTCGAAGAGCACCGAGACGTGGTCATGACCGCCATCTTGCAATCGGGAATGTTTCCCCAGGCGATGGACTTGGACTCCGCCCTCCCCGATGACATTATCGACGCCTCTTTGAAAAAGGTCCGGAGCTCAGATGCTTACGTCGGCATCGTCGGATACCGCTACGGTGAACCGCTGGAATCGACGAAGAACCCCCACAATCTTTCCACAACCGAGCTCGAATACAACGAGGCCCGAAAACTCAATCTCCCCATCTGTATGTTCGTCATGAGCGCCGATCATCCAGTGCCAAGAGCCGCCATCAACAAGGACATAGGCGACCAGCAAGCACGTCTCGAAGCGTTCCAGAAGCGCGTCTCACAGGATGTCATCCATGCCGAGTTCGACTCCGTGGAAGAACTGAAATCGAAGGCGCTTCAGTCTCTAGCTAGACTCCGCGAGCGCCTCGACGCCAGCACTCCCTCCGCAGCCGACCCGAAACCCGAACGCTCCGCCGGCCCCAAAGAACTCCTTGCCATGCCGCCGTACCTCGCAAGCACCAACTTCCAGGGGCGCAAGAAAGAACTACAGACGCTCAGCGATTGGGCCCTCGGAGACAAAGAGCCGGTGCTGGTTCTCGAAGCAATCGGCGGCATGGGCAAGAGCTTTCTCTCTTGGCACTGGGTGACACTGCATGCGCGCGCAGTCCGCCCGGACTTCGCGGGAATCTTCTGGTACAGCTTCTATGAGCGTGGCGGCGACATGCGCGATTTTTGCGCGCACGCCCTTTCCTATGTCTCTGGCGACTCGGTCGAAGAGCTCCTCAAGAAGAAAACGCCCGCCCTGGCCGACGAATTGCTGCCCCTGTTGCGCCAAAAGCAATGGCTCCTGATTCTCGACGGCCTGGAGCGCGTCCTGGTGGCCTACAATCGTTACGACGCCTCGCACATGCGCGATGAGGAGGCCGACGACCCTCAACAGGTCAACGCCACCACCAAGGAGCGGCGCGCTGACGACTGTATCCGCCCCTCAGATTCCGACTTCCTGCAAGCGCTCACTGCCGCCGGGCCTTCGAAGTTTCTCCTCTCCTCCCGCCTGATGCCCG
Source organism: uncultured Chthoniobacterales bacterium (assembly GCA_955652855.1). Next base: position 6,836 of record CATPCN010000352.1, read on the forward strand.
GCGCGATGCTCAACAACGCAGGGATTGAGCGGCCCGGTATAGCCCACGTGAAGCTCACCGGCCTGGACCCCTCTGACGCAGAAGCGCTGCTGCGCGCCGCAAACATAACGGGTGATTCGGCCGCCATCCGGCGCTACCTGGACCGGAACTTCGGATGCCATCCGTTGATTGTCGGAGTCATCGCCGGTCTGGTCCGCAACT
>CATPCN010000353.1 GCA_955652855.1 uncultured Chthoniobacterales bacterium
ACGCTATTCTGCGCCAAACAAAATTCGTTGCCAAAAAATCACTCGAAACTCTCGGCCACAATTATTCCGATCCGCCGCGCTCGTGGCTCATTCATCAGCGCTGGAAACGCGGCGGCATTTGCCCGCGTCATCGAACGCCATTGCGCCGCGCAACAATCGGCGGCCGCACGACCGCGTGGTGCCCGCGCTGTCAAAAATAAATGGAAGGGACGGCCTCCGTGCCGTCCAAACGAGGACGCGACAGAGCGCGGCCCTCCATGACGATTCTCGATCTTACGCGGTGATGTGCACGACGATTTTATGGAAGCCGGTTGTGCCGGATTTGAACGGGCGATCGGGATCCCATTCTTGCACTTCGCCTTCGCCGTCGGTCGCGCGCACGACCAGTGTGTAATCGTCTTCGTCAGTCGGGTGCCAATCGTAACTCCAGAGCGCCCAGGTTAATTTCGTGCCGGGATAATCGATTTTTGCGTCGTCCCAATTTTCGCCGTCATCGAAACTGATTTCGACACGCGAGATGCCGCGATCGCCGCCGAACGCGACGCCGCGCACATCGATGCGCCCGCCATTTAGCGGAAAACGCGATTCGTGATCGGGCACATCGATTCTCGATCTTGTCGGCACGATGAAGTCCGGGCCCCAGCCTTGCGTTTCGTAAAAACCTTTGGCGTCCGCATCGACCACTTCGATGCGGGTGAGCCATTTCACATGTTTCTCGCCGAAGTAACCGGGAACGATGACGCGCGCCGGATAACCGTGCCGATGCGGCAACGGCACACCATTCATTTCGTAAACTACGAGCGTGGTCGGTTCCATCGCTTTCTCGAGCGGAAATGTATCGGTGTAATTATCGACGCCGTACAGTTTCACTTTCGCGGGAGTAACGAGCGGCATCGCCGTTTCAAGCAGGCCGCGCATCGGCGTCCCTTTCCAAACGGCGTTGCTCATGAGGCCGGCGTCCAATCCGTTGCTGATGCACATGAGCGTCGTTTCCTGCTCGACCGCCGGCAACGCCTTCAATTGTTAGAATCGATATGTGCGCGGCGTTATTACGAAGCCGGAAATTTCCAAACGCCAGAGCGAAACGTCCACCGTTGGATCGACAACATTTTTTGTGACGCAATAAAATAAGTCGTTCGGCGTGATCGGTTGAACGATATGGCCTTTGTATTGCGTGCCGTCGTAACTAAACGTCGCTGCGCGATAAAGTTTGCGCAGAACTGCCGCGCCTCCACCGGCGATGAGCAGACCGAGTCCCCCGAGCAGCAACGCGCGTCGCGCGATCGGTGGTGTGAATTCCTGCTCGTTGATTACGGTGCGGGGCCGCGTGAAAAAGCGAAACCCGAAAACGAGCGCACGCTCGAAACAAATAAACGAGACGAACAGACCAGCGATCGTTACGACTGTCGCCCACGCGATCGGCAAACCGCGATAACTCGTCCCGAGCACCGGCGCCAGCGTGATCATCACCGCAATGAGCGGAAGCAGAACAAAGATCGATAAGGTGACAAAACTTCTTCGAAATCCGCGCGGGCTGCGAATCATTCCATAAAGCGCGCCACCAATTGCGCCGACAACGAGTTGACCGGCGATTGTCGATCCAACGCCGAGTTGTTTGAGATGATTGTAACCGCCGACGCGACCCATCAGGGCAAGGAACGGCTCCGGTTTGAAGAACACTGAAATTCGATCGCCGAAAATCGCGAGCGGGGTGGCGACGCCAAACAACGCGAGAAGTAACATCGCGACCGTCATCACGATGCCGGCGAAAATTCCGGCGAACAATCCGGCGGTGATCGCTTTACCGCGCGTCATCGGTGTGTCGGTCATGGCGCGATTATATCGGCGGGTCGCGGCAAGAAAATATTTACTTCCGCTCGAACGCGATGCGGAAAAGCGTGGCGAGGATTCGCGCGCCCGCGACAAACGTTCCGCGCAATGTTCCGGAAACTTTGGAGACACCGCCGGTGCGACAACGATGATTGACCGGCACTTCGAGAATGCGCAGAAGGGCACGCGCGGCGCGCATCTGCATCTCGATGTTCCAGCCGTACGTTTCTTCTTTCATCGACAATTTATCGAGCGCATCGCGGCGAATGGCGCGGAACGGACACATGTCGGTGTACTTCACACCGTACAAGATCGACAATAAGAAGCCGGCGAGACGGCCGGCAAAGATTTGCTGGAAATTCATGCTGCCGGCTTCGCGTTCGCCGCGGGTGCGCGAGCCGATCACGAAATCGTGCGTTCCGGCGAAAATTGGATCGACAAGTCGATTCATGAATTCAGGGCAATCGCTCCCGTCGCCATCGAGAAAAACAACGATGCCGCACTCCGGCGGAAGCGCGCGAATTCCGGCAAGGCAAGCGCGACCGTAACCACGAATCGGTTGCGAAACGATGCCTGCGCCGGCTGTGCGCGCGCGTTCGCTGGTCTGGTCGGTACTGCCGTTATCGACGACAATTATTTCGCGCGGAATTTTCGTGGCGAGACATTCGCGCACAACTTGCGCGATCGGCTCCTCCTCATTCAGGGCCGGAATGATGACGGAAACATTCACTTCGCGACGCGATGTACGATTCCCTTTTGCCGTAAAATATCCGCCGCTTCGCTAAAGTAATCGCGCACATCGGATTGCGTGCGGATCCAATCGAGATAACGCGCAATGCCGGTGGCAAGATCGACATGCGGTTGGTAGCCGGCCGCGCGAATGCGCGTCGTGTCACTGGTGAGATGACGCATTTCGCCCGGGCGAAATTCGCCTTTCGCTTCGGGCGCAATGTCGATCTTGAGCGCGGCGGAAATTTGTTGCGCGACTTCGCGAATCGGCACGCCACGGCCGCTGCCGACATTGACGGCAAATCCATCGAGCGCGTCCGTTTCGGCGGCGAGCAAGTTGGCGCGCGCAATGTCTTCGACAAAAGAGAAGTCGCGCGTTTGCTCGCCGTCTTCGAAAAGAACTGGCGGAAGATTGTTCAACAGCCGCGTGCAAAAAATCGCGATCACGCCGGTGTACGGATTGAAAATGGATTGGCGCGGTCCGTAGGTGCAGGAGTAGCGCAATGCGACCGTCGGGATGCCAGTCTGTTTTCCCCAAAGCAGCACGAGTTTTTCCTGATCGACTTTCGTTAGGCCGTAAACGGTTTCTCCGCCGACGGGAGAATTCTCCGGAGTCGGCGCGCTCATGGTGACGGCGTTGCAGATCGGACAACGCACAGACCAATCGCCGAGACGTAATTGCTCAATCGGACGCACATTTGGAAAGACGAGCTTGTGCTCCGGACAAATGCCGGCGCCTTCGCTGTAAACCGCCTGGGAAGACGCCACGATAACTTTTTGGATCGACAGTTTCTTTTCACGAATGACTTCGAGCATTTGCGCGGTGCCGAATGAATTAACGTGCACGTATTTCGCCATCTCCGGCATGTACCCGCCGTACGCCGCTTGATGAAAAATAATGTCGATCTTGCCCAGCGTGGCGGTGACGGTGTCGCGGTCGCGAATGTCGCCCGCGATAAATTCCGCGGCAGGATTAATCCAACACGGCTTGCCGCGCTTGTGCGTGTTTGGTTCAAGATTATCGAGAACACGAACCTGCCAACCTTCGCGAACGAGTAGATCGACAACGTGCGAACCGATTAAACCCGCGCCACCAGTGACGAGAGCGCATTTGCCTTTTTGCTTGATCGACATGCGCGTGAGTTACTCGTTAGGCCAGATGCGCGCGCGACCTTCACGTTGCAAGATTTTGGAAAGATAATCGCGCGTCGCGATCGCGGCGAAGTCTGACTTCTCGCCGGCGCCGTTCGCGCCGAAGAGCTCCGTGCAAAGCCGATGCAACGTCGCGCGGTCATCCACGTCGTACCATTTTGGCAAGAGATGAACAGCAAGCTCCCGCTCGGCCGCGCGTTCCAGTGTCTGCTCGAAGACGCGCTCGGTGCTCCAATCGATGTCGGAAAAAATTCGTCGATGTAGTTTTTTCAATCCGATCAAATAGTAACCGCCGTCGTCGGACGGCCCAAGCACGACGCGATCTCCGGGAGCGGAAAGAACTTCGACCGCTTCGACAAACGCGTGCGGTGGAACGGTCGGACTATCGGAATTAATCAGACACGCCGAGTCGAACCCAAGTCGCAATAAATCTTCGATCGCAAAAGTGAGACGGTCTCCAAACGTCTCTCCTCGCTGCGCAACGAGCTGAAATTGTTCCGGCAAAATTCCATCAAAAGCATTTTCATCTCCCGCCGGTGTGTAAACGCCTATTCCTCTCGCCCGGCCGTCGGCCGCTGCCGTCTCAATCGCAGATGCTATGTCGCGGAGAAATCTAATGTTGAGTTCGGCCGTTTCGTCGGACGTAAGCGGCGGCGTTAAGCGCGTCTTCACTTTTCCGGCGCGCGGCGCTTTTGTCATCACGGCCAGCGCACAAATTCCCGGCGCGACTTGTCGCGGAATTTTTGGATCGAGAACGCGCGGGTTCATTTCGCCGTGCTCTCTGCGTTTTGAAGCTTTACGCGTCACC
>CATPCN010000354.1 GCA_955652855.1 uncultured Chthoniobacterales bacterium
CTAGGATATCATGCTTTGTCAATATGGGCAAGCTCACATCCAGAACTGAACAATTTGGAAAAACATGGAAACTTCTCTGTCGCTGGCGGCTTCTCATCAGTGATTATCGTGGAAGCTGATCGAGGACAGTCCTCGCTTGCTTTACCGAGCGATCTTGCCGCATATTTGAATGGAAATTATCTTCGTTATGGGCGACGCTGGTATCCGAGACAGTTTATCCTGCGTAAAAATTGGCACCTCCGGCAGAGAAGACTAGTACACCTAACCCAGCGCTTCGATCTGGTCCGGCTCTTTGCGAATGTCGGGAGATGCGCCCATCTCGATTTGGGCCCCCGTTGGCGGCGCCAGAATTTGCCGTGATCGGGCCATCGATTTGGTCCACGGAAACGCGATTATGTTAAGTGATCCGCTCGTTGCCGCACGACGGATGGACATCCCCGGGATGATTCATGCGTGGGAAATGATTTTGCTGATGAGGAACTGGCCTCCCAACTCGGCGCAGCTCCGAGCGAAATCGCCAAAGTGGTTTGCAAAAATGCAAGTTATGTCTTGGCCAATTCGGCAATCAATCTGGCAAATTACCCCTGCGGTGAACAAGGCGGCTACCTTCATTATGGCATCGCTTCAACCATTCTGGAATGGGTATCTACTGCCACTACGGTGTAGCCGAGGTGAAGGCGGCTGTTCCTTGCCTCGCGAGCGCGTTCGAGGTTAATGAGAGTTGAGTCCAGTTGAAGCTACCTTCCGCGAGTTGCTGGAACGCTTGTTCCGGCAGCAGTGCGCGGGAGCTGCTCTACTCGGCCTTTCCCCACAGAGAACGCGAACGCTCGAGGCGTAAGATTGGTGTTAATGAGTTCTAGAAATCGGTGCAATTCATTATCGTCAAGATGGTGTACATAGAAGTTCGGCTCTTTGAAATCGATCGGACGAGAACGGCCGAAGGGAATGCCGATTAATCCATAGGGGGACATCCGCCGTCTCATAGTCTCTTCGGGCGATACTTCGCCGTCGGTCCAAGGAGCGCCTAATATAGCGTCGATGAACCGCTCGAGGCCGGCGCGTCGGACTATCACCAGTGAATTCTGCAGCATCGGCGCCGCCACGGAACCTTTTAGGCCTTTACCTTTCTCCGTCGGTCGGCCAAGTAAAATATCGTCGTTAGAGTCCGCTACAGCGCGATTCAGTAAATCATCGCCGTATAGCAAGCAATCCTGTTCTACGAATACGTAAAAATCGGCCTCGCAGCAGAGCGCATACATAGCGCCGTTGAAGACAGCGCGGGTGAAGCCACTGTATTTAGCTTGTATCCGCCCCACGCGAATATCGTTCGGTTGTCCGTAGTTCCGATCGAGTTCGATCCAGTGGATGTTTGTAAACGATCGGTAGTCTGGCTTCTCCGGCGCAGCGCTGTCGGTCACCACGATGCTGTGCGGATTAAGACACTGTATAACTTGCCGATACCACAGCTTAAAGAAGTTTACTGATTGCGGGATCGGTGAACCGATCGTCCAGTCGTGTCGCTTGTTGTCGCACCACCAACCGCTTCCGACGATTACCTTTGGAGTCGCCGCACTATGAGCTGCGCCGCTCTCAGCCTGCGGCGGGTTTGACGCCGCGAATGACACGGCAGAATCAGTGTGTCCTTCGGCACGCAAGCGAGCATTAAAGGCTTCGATTCGCCGGGAACATTGGTGTAGGAACACCGGCTTCAGGAACCCGCTGGAGTATGCCAACCAGTGATAATGTATGATGACTGGGTCGCGCGTATGCCAAGCTGCCGGGTACGTTTCGAAATGTACCGGCATGTTCATCTCGAGGGGCAGTAGTGTGAATGGGACTTCGGAATTTTCGAGCGCGAGCGCGAGACTTACTTGATCTGCGTGGAAACGATTGAAGTGCAATGTCTCCGGCGATATAAGGACTGGCCGATTCCAGTAATCCCATTCCCTGACGAGTTGCGACCGGTATTTCTCTGGAACGACGACGACGCCAGTGTTGCAGTAAGCGATGCCCGCATCGCCGGTCAATTCGTGGTAGTAGCGCGCCGAGGGTATTGCGCATTTAAAATGACGGAAAATCGCCTGGAGCTCCACCAGAGACACCGTTGGGAGATCGGCAAGCTTAGCTGCAACGGCGTTTGGGTCGACCCAAGGAGCAGGATCTTGCACGACCAATGTATCGCAATCCAACAGCACGACGATGTCGTGCCCTGCCAATATTGGCGAACCCAGAAGGGCAATTTTGTTCGAATGACCGTGAGCCAGATCATATCGTTCAATCATTTCGATTTCTGCGCGGTAGTGCTCGAACAATTCGAGCGCCTCTCTGGGAACCGGACCCGTACAGCCGAGCACAAAGCGCGCCTGTGCGAGTGAGCCACCAAACCAGCGCAACGACATCAACAATCGAGCGCTTTGCTCTAATAACTGGTTCGTCGGCTCGGTAACGCAGGTGAATACGGCGTTAGTCGTCATACTGCTCAGTTTTGATTTCGATCGACACCTCCGCCACTGGCACTGCTTGTAAGTAGCGCCCGCGCAACTGCGGAAACAATCTCAGTCTTATCCTA
>CATPCN010000355.1 GCA_955652855.1 uncultured Chthoniobacterales bacterium
CGAGCGTGACGAGAAATTCGGCGGACTCCATGTCAGCGACGCGTTCGACCAGAATTTTTCCGGACATCGGCGTGCCAGAAAGGCCGATCGTTTTCAAAACCGTGATCTCACCGCCATCGAGTTTGATTTCTCGTTGCATAACTAATTCTCCGATGGGATCGCGCTCTGTCGAGGCCGGATCGCGCTAACTCCGCGCCTCCGCATCTTTTTGCAACCAATCCCACAGCTGTTCCAAATGCGCGTTTACTTCCGATTTAATCTCGTGCAGTTGTGCCGCGTTAAACGGGCCGGTCTCCGGCCGTCGCTCCGCGAAAAGATAATATTTAATCTTTGGCTCGGTCCCGGAAGCGCGCACCGCAATTCTTGTCTGGTCTTCCAACTCAAAGATCGACATCTTTTCCTTCGGAATTTCATCGCCTTCCACATCGCGAACAGTTTCCGTTTCGAAATTTCGCACGCGCACAACTTTTGCATCGAGCATTTGCCTGGGTGGGTTCTTGGTATACGACTCAACCAATCGAGCGATGCGCGTCGCTCCTTTTGCGCCTTCAAAGGTGAGCGAGCCATTTTTTTCCTCGAAAAAACCGAGCTCTGAGAAGATTTCGTCGAGAAGTTCGTCCACGGTTTGATCACGTGATTTTGCGTAGGCGGCGACTTCGCAAAACATGATGGCGGCGCCGTTGCCATCTTTGTCGCGCACGAAATCGGCGCCACTGTACCCGTAACTTTCTTCGCCGCCGAAAATGTAGAAGGACGAATGCGCGAGACGAAACTTGCGCGTCTCCTCCTCGCTAAGATCGACATAATTCTTTCGGATCTCGTCCGGAAGAGCGCGCTCGTACTTCCCGAGCTTTGCGCCGATGTACTTAAAGCCGGTCAGCGTCTCGACGCAGCGGAGCCCGAAATGTTCCGCGATCGCTTTTTGCAGATCGGTCGTGACAAAAGTTTTAACGATCACGCCGCGCGCTGCGTTCTCTTCGTTCAGCACGCCTTTCTCGAACAAAGTTTTCGCGCGATAAAAGGCGATGAGCGATCCGATCTGATTGCCGGTCAGAAGTTTCAGTTCGCCATCTTTCGTGCGCGCTGCCACGCCTACGCGATCGCAATCCGGGTCGGTCGCGACAACAAGATCGGCATTTTCTTTTCTTGCGAGTTCGATCCCGAGCGCGAGCGCTTCGGCATTTTCCGGATTCGGAGATTTGACGGTGGGAAAGCGCGCGTCGAAGCAGTCCTGCTCTTCGACGACGGAAAAATTAAATCCGAATTTCTCGAGCATCGGTTTAATGATGACGCTGCCCGTCCCGTGGATCGGTGTGAAAATAACGCGCAACGATTTCGCCGCGCCCACCATTTCTGGATCGAGAATCAAAGTTTCGAGCCGGCGCATGTAGGCCTCGTCCATTGCGACGCCGAGCGTGGTTATTTTTCCTTGTCGATCTTTCCGGACGGGCGTGAACGTTTCGCCTGTGATCGCGTTCACCTTCCCGATGATTCCGCTCGCATGCGGTTCAACAACCTGCGCGCCGTCGTCGAAATAAACTTTATAGCCGTTGTCGTGCGGCGGATTGTGGCTGGCCGTGATGACGATACCTGCGCTCGCATGCAGCACGCGTACGGCGAACGACAACTCCGGCGTGGATCGTGGCTCGTCGAAGACAAACGCGTCGCAACCATTTTCCGATGCAATTTTCGCCGTCAACTCGGCGAATTCTTTCGAGAAAAAGCGCGTGTCGTAAGCGATCACGATTTTCGGTTTGGCCGAAATTTTTTCGCACCGATGCCAATCGTGCAGGTAAACGATCAAACCTTGCGTCGCTCGACTGATGTTGAAGAAGTTCATCGCGTTCGTGCCAACACACGGAAATTCTGGTCGGTCGTCCGGCGCGGCGCTTCCGCGCTCGCTTGGCGCAACGAATTTTCCAATCGTGCGACCGCGCAGACCGCCGGTCCCAAACGCGAGCGTCTTGTAAAACCGATCGTTTAATTCCGACCATTCATCGGCCGCGATCAGTTCATTGATGACACGCGAATACATATCCGATGGTGCGCCGACCAGAAGCACCCGAATATTTTCCGCCGCGGCTTGCAACAATTTTCCCGATGCAATCGCGCTCTCGAGATTTTCGGCCAGGGTTTTCTTTTTCGACAACACTGTTGTCAACCTTCCGGCGCAATTGCGCTTTGCAAGCTGGAAGGTCGAAGAACAATGTTTTGGTCATGTCGATGTAGCGGCTCGATATACCAGCATCGCCGCGGAAATATCTTCTACTGCCATGCCGAGAGATTTGAAGATGGTCGTCTCGTTTGCGCGCGACGGAATTTTGCCGGCAAGCGCTTCGCCGATCTCGGCGTAAATTTTTGCGCCGGACAGGATGACGTCGCCCGATTCTTTCATCGCGCCTTCGCGCGAATCGACGAACACGACATTTCTCATCGCGTCATCATCCAACTCACGCCAATCAGGTCGACAAGCGCCGACCGCATTGACATGAGAACCGGGCTTAAGCCAAGCCCCTCGTAAGATCGACATACGCGAGCTCGTCGCGGTGACAACAACATCTGCGTCGCGCACCGCAACTTCGGCTGGCATTGCCTTCGCGCCAATCTCGTTTGCGAATTTCTCCGCGTGCGCCGCCGTCGCACTCCACACGCGGGTTTCCTCAAAATTTCGAACAAGGCCTAGCGCTTCGACATGACTGCGCGCTTGCACACCGCTCCCGAGAATCGCCAGCACTTTGGCATCGGGCGACGCGAGAAGTTTCGTCGCCGCGGCCGACACCGCCGCCGTGCGCATTTCCGTAATCAATCTTCCATCCATCACTGCGAGCGGCGTTCCCGTCTCCGGATCGACGAGAAAAATCGTTGCCATGTGCGTCGGAATTCCACGCTGCGCATTTGGCGGATAGAACGTGACGATCTTAAGGCCGAGTCCATCACTCAGCGCCGGCATCATGCCGAAAAAACCTCCCGGCGGATCGACTGCGATAACGGACCGCACCGGTTGGATCACCTTGCCAGCGGAAAAATCGATCAGCGCCTTCTCCATTGCCGGAATCAAAGCCTGCATCGACAGGTGTCGCCGCACTTGTTCTTCGTCGAGATACAGCGGGTTACTCATTTGAATTCTCTAATTCAGCGAGCATTTGCTTTTTCAAATCTTGGCGCGCGGATTTTTTGATCGCGCGACGCTCGGCTGCGACGGCTTGCTTTTCTGCTTGTCGATCTTGGCGTGTGCGCTGGTCGATCTTGCTAGAGACGTGAGAAATCTTAGGACGTTGCGCGCCGACTTTGCGCTCGTTCGGTTTTGCATACGGGTCCATCGCACTGAATATAGCCCTTCCAATGGAGTGTTAAAAATGCCGCTCGATCTTGCCGCCATTCGCGCCGCGCACGAACGCATTCGCGCACACATCAATCGGACGCCCGTGCTCACTAGCTCCCGGCTCGATGCGGCCAGCGGCGCGTCGTTATTTTTTAAGTGCGAAAATTTTCAAAAAGTCGGCGCGTTTAAAGCGCGCGGCGCGACCAACGCGGTGTTCGCGCTGGATGAAGC
>CATPCN010000356.1 GCA_955652855.1 uncultured Chthoniobacterales bacterium
CCATCAGCCATGCTTTCGTCAGCGAGGCGATCTCGTCCCGAACTTTTCCCGGCCGGCTGTCAAATTCTGCGGATGCAGCAGCAAAGAAACAACCGCCTCGGAACACAACTCTCTCGACGTACCCAAGCCAACTTTCCAGCATGACCCTAAGCCTCGGAAGGCCCCGGAGGCTGTCTAAGCTGGGTTTCGCGACCTGTTCCAGAAAGATCTCCTTCGCGGCGCCAACCGTTGCGAGCTGCAGCTGCTCCTTGGATCCGAAATGCGCGAAGATCCCCGTCTTGCTCATGCGCAATTCGGTCGCGAGTCGTCCGATGGACAAGCCTTCCAGGCCCTCGGCGGAAGCCAGATCCACGGCGACGCCCAATATGCCCACACGGGTCCGCGTGGCTCGGGCCTGTTGATAAAGAACTACTGGTTCTGGGTTATTCATAGAACGCACGTACTATATATAACGACCGTTCTATTGTCAAGTTGGATCTGGGGTCCTCTACCAAGAGAGAAATGACTGTCTCAATCACCCAAATATTTGTTTGGAACTGCGAAATTGGCGCGTTCCTCAGCGATTGTGCCCGGATGACGGGCGATGCGGAAGTAACCGAATTACTTCCGATTCGCCGACAGTCCGGGAGTTGGCCCCTTTATCACCACAAGCGCGGTTTTATCGGTAGTAATCCTATCGACACCAAGAAACCTCGGCTAGCGCATATAGAACACACTCTCGCTAAATGAACGCGGGGATACTGCGGTAAGACCGTTGCGCGTTCTTCGTGACTACCCCTTATGTCGCTTGTTCACAAAGAGCCAGTAGCCGCTGATCGTAAACAACAGGGCATAGCCAATGGCGAGCGAATGCAGTTGAAAGGTAGGGACGGTGATACGCCCTTTCGGATCGTCCTTAAGATAGGTGAGCATGCTGTACACGTACGGGACGAAGTATCCGAACTTCCAGGAGAGCGCCGCCAGTGCCCCGACCCATGTCATAAACCCCATACCTACCGGCACCAGGAAGTTTTTGAATCTCAGGCTCAGGAGATACTGAGCCGCAACAATCGGCAGGCAAGCAATCATGTAGCGCCCCGTATCGGTCAGAAAAGACCGAAGTGGCAGCGGTGCACTGGGATAAGGTACGTTCCCAAGCAACAGAGATGGAACGACTGCGGAAAGATAAACGCCAAGGTCGAACAATACGAAGAACTGCACCATCAGGACCAGAATGACCGCGAGCTTCGAGAAGAAGAGCGTTGCTGGACTGAGCGGGAGGGTATGCACCTGCTTCCAGGCGTTGTTGCGGTACTCGATCTGTGTAATCAGGCTGGTCGCTAGGATGGCTGCCATCGGCATGAAAAAGATGGCCATCGATTCCGAGGAGCTTCTCCAGAGCGAGGTCCAGAAGGCGCCTGCGGCATACAACTCGGGCAACTTGTCGTGATGCGCAAGCCGAGCAGCGATGATGATCACTGGAGTGAAGAGAGATCCAGACACGATCAGCCACGAACCCAGACTGCGCTTTTTCTTGAGCCATTCGCTCTGGAAGGAGTGGATAAAATCGCTGATCCTCATCTCAGTTGCTCACCATATTCATGAAGATTGTCTCGAGGTCGCTCTCGAACGTGCCGAGTGTATGTACGTCGATGCCCCGCTCTACCAATTGCCGGTTGATCCTGGCCAGATGCTCCTTGGAGAGGGCGGGCATGGTGATCCTGCCATCGCGGATGCGAGCCTCGGGAACTTGCTCCGCGAGGATGCGCAGCGCGCTTGGATCATCGTTTGTGGCCAGCACTACAGTCGCAACCTGTTGCCCTCTCCGGCGGAGTTCGTCCAGGGTTCCCTGAAACATTATTCTGCCTCGGTGCACGATGCCAACGTGACTGACCAGCCTTTCGATCTCCGGCAGTAGATGACTGGAGATGAGGATGGTGACTCCGTCTTCCCGATTGAGTGTCTTGAACAGATCGCGCATCTCCACGATGCCGTTCGGGTCGAGCCCGTTAGTGGGTTCATCGAGGATGAGAAGCGAAGGGCGATGCAGCAGCGCGACACTGATGCTGAGCCTCTGTTTCATCCCCAAGGAGAATTGGCCTACCAGCTTGTTACGCGTGCCGGAGAGCCCTACCAGGCTCAACACTTCGCCGATGCGCTCCTCGGGAACGCGGTAGATCATCTGCATCAGTCGCAGGTTTTCGGCGGCCGTCAGGTGCTCGTAGAGCGAGGGGCTTTCGATCAACGAGCCTATCCTCTTCAAAGTCTCGATGCGATGAGTATCGAAGCTCTTTCCGAAGATGGAGATCGTTCCTTGTTGCTTCCGCAGCAGCCCAAGAATCAGGCGCAATGTGGTCGTCTTGCCAGCGCCGTTCGGTCCCAGAAAACCGTAAATGCTGCCTTCCACCACTTGCAGGCTAATACGGGTCAGCACTGGATCTCGCTGAGCGTACTGGTGGCACAGATCGACCGTCTCCAGGCAGTACGCGGAACTGGAACCGCTACCGATTGGCTGGCTGGGTTGTGTTAGTCCCGGACTGACTGGACTCTTTGGACTAATTGAACTATTGGACATTTCTCTGGACTCCCAACAAAGTTGTTGTTAGAGTTAAACTATGTCAGAAAAGAATTTAAGTAAAGGTTAAATTTTATGCTGCAAGAGGAACGGGTGACAAGCATTCAGAACAGCAGCGCGCGCCTGCGGCGGGTGGTAACGGCGCTGTCAGTGGTCGTATGGGTGCTACTTCTGCTGGAGCGTTTTGGCTGGGCGACGATGGCAGTTGCCAGGGTCGGCCTAGGGCCGGAATTGATACGCCGAATCGGCTACCAGCTTGCCGCAGCTTGTCCGGAGGCGATGTACCTCTTGTCTCTGTGGTGGATACGGGAGGCGCTGGCGAGCTTCGCTCGTGGCGATCTCTATGCGCCGGTCATCTCGCGCATGCTCAAACGCGTCGGAGCCATGCTTGCGGCCGGCGCCTTCCTCAACGTCTTCGTTGTGCCGGCGGTGGACCGTTCTCTCGGATTCGGGCCGGGATATTGGGTGGCCTTCGACGTGA
>CATPCN010000357.1 GCA_955652855.1 uncultured Chthoniobacterales bacterium
GGTCAATCGGCTCTGCCGCTGGCGCCGGCGATTCGGAAGTAATCCGCTGTTGGGCGGCGATGATGTGACATAACAACGTGGCGTACGCACTCGTGCGTGCTGCGTCGAGACCCGTCTCGACGCCCGCACTTGACCAGGGATACGCTTCCGCGGCGCCGGCCAAGCCGGCTTTCACTGGATTGTTCTCGATGTACGGTCGCTGCGGAGTCGTCTGGAGGTAGAGTGGCACGAGAGCCGGAAAAGTCGGGCGTCGAGACGAGTCTCGACGCGGCACGCACGAGTGCGTACGCCACATTAGATTCGAGGTTATGGGGGCAATCCCCGTCTGTATTGAACCAGGTGCTACAATGTAGCATATGAGGAAAACCTCAGTCCGTGAACTCCACATTCACACCTCGGAACTGGTGCGCGAGGCGGCGGAAGGCGGGGTTATCGTGATCGAACGCCGTGGCGAGCCGGTCGCAGAACTGCGTCCAATCACCGCGCCGCGGCGCATGCCTGCCGGCAAGAAAGCGCGGATCTTCACCTCCATGCGGAAAATCTGGGATCGAACGCCGCAAACCGGCGACAGCACCAAGATCCTGGAAGAGGATCGCAGCCGTTAGCCGCCGTGTATCTCGACACCTCCTATATTGCAAAATTCTATTTCAATGAACCGGAGTCTCCTCGGGTTCGCGAGCTTGTCCGAAAAGCAAATGCCATCCGTTCGTCGCTTTGGGCCTGGGCCGAGTTCCACGCCGTACTTCATCGCCGCCTGCGTGAAGGCGCGCTATCGCCCAGTGCGGCGCGCGATCTGGCCTCGCGTTTTTCCGAGCATGTAGAGGACGGGTTGTGGAGCCTCATTCCCGTCAACGAAGCTCTGCTGCGAAGGACCAGTGCGCTGATGGTTTCCGCTCCCCGAGATCTCTTCATACGTACCGCCGACGCGGTACACCTTACGACGGCGAACGAAATCGGAGAACGCGATGTGTGGACCAATGACCGCCACATGCTCGCGGCCGCCGCTTACTTCGGTCTGACAGGCCGGTCCGTGTAGGCGCATCCGCACTCGGGCGAAGCCACCACTTCGTCGTATATTCCCGCGGACGCTGCCGGCCATCCAATTATCCCGTCGGGCAACTTGATCCACTACCGGAACTCCAAACCTCTGACCACGCCATCCCCATTTTCAGGAGCCTTGGCAGCCGCGTACTCGGCGGTCACCGGACTCGCCGGCTGCGGCCCGCAAGTAAACTCCGCCGGCGCATTGCGCATTTGCACGTGTGAAGGATCCGGGATCGCGAGCGTCAATGCGCCACCGGCAATATCCAGCACGATCCGCATCCCTTTATCGCCGCATTCGATTTCCCGCAGCGTTCCCTGCACGCGCCGGATGTCATCGCCGGGTTCGATGAATGGATTCCAATTCGAGGCGTTGTGTGGAACGCGCGTCGTCACCATTTGCCGGCGGCCATTGGCATCGCGCGAAAACGCCACCGCGAGATCCGTTCGCGCCACGTAGGCGAGCTGAGCGGCAAGCGCGCGCTCGGTTGGAGTGGACGCGTATTGCGCGGCATTTTTAGCGGCTGCGACAGCCTCATCACGCTTGCCGATTTCGTTGCATGCGTCCGCCATCGCGGTCCAGTAGTTGAACGCTCGCGCCGGCGCAATAATCTTCATGGCCTCCAAGTGTTCCAGCGCCAACTCAAACCGGCGGGCGTTCTTTTCAAGCAGGGCCAGCTTGTATCGCGCGTCGTCAAAATCCGGATTGAGGGCCAGAGCCCGTTCGAGCGCAGGCCGGACCTCGTCCGCCGGCAGTCCCGCTGTTTCCGCAAGCACGGCGTAGCGATAGCAGAGCATGGCGTCGGTTATGCCGCGATCGATGGCATGCTTCCAGTGCCGGCGGGCACGATCGTAATCGCCTTGGCGGAGTGCAATCGTGCCGAGCGCGGCGGAGACGTCCGCGGACTCCGGCCGTTCGCGCGCCAGCTCCCGGTAGGAGGCATCCGCCCGATCCAGCCGGCCGCTAGCCAATAGCAGATCGGCCAAGATCAACTGCGCCTCGAATGCCGGGACATCGGAAACTTCGACCGGAATCTTACTGGTAACCACGGCGGGCAACGGCACCGGAGAAAACCTGCTTCTGTTATCGACCCACGCATGCGCGTCGTTGGAAATCGCATCCACCGATTTTGCATACACCGCCGTGAGCGCCTTCAGGCTGGGCGTCCCCGAGGACAGAGCGGTCAACAGCGCGTGAAAACGAGGACCGTAATCGGGCGAAAGCACCAGCATTTCGGTCAATGCCCAGCTCTGCGCATAAAACATTCCCGCACTTTCCCGTTTGTCTCGCAGGGGAGACTCCGCCGGCAACGCCAACAACTCAGAAAGTGGAATCCAGGCGCCGTTTCGTAACAAGGGAGCGTTCGACGGCGGCTCGGCGCCCAGAGTGACGGCTCGTTCGCCGATATGAATCGTGGAAAAAAACTCCGCCAGTCCTTCGTTGAACCAGGGCGGCAGTTGGAGGCCCTGGGCGTGCAGGATGGCATGCGCATACTCGTGCGCCGCGACGTGGAACTCGCCGCCGCCCAGCGTCATCATTACGATATAATCCCGGCCCTCCGTGCCCGCGAAATAACCGTCGGCCGTGGGGCCAAGCCGGTAGGGTTGGTATTCGGCGGTGGAGCGGAACCCGATGACGCGAACAGGTGGAAGACTATCGGACTTCTGCCCGCTCTGCCGCAGAAAGAAAGCGCGCAGTTGCTCCAGCCACAGCACGGTGGAGCGCGCGGTTTCATCCCCCGCCTGCGAATAAACTTCGAAGTGCGGGCTTCTGGTCAGCCGCCACGTTGGCGCGGGAAGCGCACAAGCGCAGACGCAAAATACAGCCCACGCAAAGATTCGACGCATTTCCGAGAACAGTCTCTAATCAATCGTCTCACGCCTGAGCCGCGCCTCTATCAACTCGAACGGCTCTTCGGCGGGTGCAAAAACTTCGTTGTTATTTTCCAAGCCGAACAATCCGAGGTCCACCAGCCTGCAATCCTTGGTCGGCATCCAGAGGTGGATTTCGGCGATGTCCGCATACCGTTCCAGCACCGCCTCCGCGATGGCGTGCAGCGTGAATTGCGCCGAGCGGCTTTCATGCTCGACGAAGGTATCCAGAATGGCCTGACGGACGCCGTGCCAGTAGACGGAGAACGGAATCTCGTTGTCGGAATAGAGCCAGGA
>CATPCN010000358.1 GCA_955652855.1 uncultured Chthoniobacterales bacterium
ACCGCCACTTGGCGGCAGCTCAAGACTTTGGCAGGGCCGCCTACCTCCTATAACGTGATTTTCGTCATCGACGGGCTTCTTTCCGTTGCATCGCGCGGGACAGTTCTTGGGTATCACCGGAAGGAGATGGAAGCAAACGGGCTGTGGTGGTCTCAACGTGAGGAGCTTCGGAAAACCGTTCGATCCTAAACCTCCCTTTTGATAAGATGCGATTGACTCATCGCGGTGGGGTCGAGTCAGACATCTCCTGGGCGGAATTCAAGTAACTCCGCATCGTCGCATCGCCTGCGCTTTCCCACTCGGCCGGTATTGGGGCCAGTCGGCGGCGGTGGTCGCCAAGTTTGAAAGTAAGCCATCCCGCTTGGTACTCATGGCGCACAGACGTCGGCTGGCTTCCTCCGCGAACTATCTGGTCGGCCATGTACTTGGAGAATGTCGATTCTCCAGTGCCCGCAGAATTCATTTCCTTCGGATGGGTGTCCCACACCTCCCAAATGCGGCCCGCCGAGTCCGGGAATTCACGTAACGCCATTGAGCGTTGGCTTGAAGTACTCGCCCATGCAGTGGACGCTCATGTCGTGATCCAGATGCTCTGTCTCGAACTTCTTTCCCCCAGCTGCCGCCAGCTGTTCGTTGACGTAGGCAATCACTTGCTCAACCTGAAACCCGTCTGCCTTCAGTTGTCGAACGAGCTTGCAGCACGCGTCAGCCAACGCTAACGGGGCAACGTGGGCGCCAGTCGTGACCGCCGCTGCATATTCGCCGATAAATGTGTCCGTTGCGTTCATTTTTGACCGGCCTTCTTTGGCAAAGAGTAACACGGTATGTTGATCCGCCGCAGATTACGAGCCAATCCGCCCGCATATCTGCCGCTTCGCATCTAGCCATCTAACTGCTAGATCCAGCGCCACGCGTTCTCGCCACGGATTTGGCTCGGCATTCCGCCAATCAGGATACGGAAATCCTTCGGCGCCATGCCGCAGCAAACTTCACAAAAGAGCCGTGAGTTCGCTACCCAAGCGCTCAGAGCTCTCACCCACATATGAGTTAGCAATCAACATTCGAACCTCCGCCGGATAACGGCATATTGTGCTCGCGTTTCGAGGGGCGCTAAGCAACAGCGATGGAACCAGCTCCGCTCGTCAGTAGAATTTGCCAGCCCGGAACTCTCCTCTGAGTTGCCGATCGGTCATCGCTTCAACGAGCTGTCGGAAGTCCTCCTCGCTCAGGTGCGAACACGCATTTCTGATCCGATGAGCGATGTCATCTTTGATCTGGCGCCTTCGGTCAACCCGCAAGCCATCGCTTCCATGATCAAAGGTTGGCTCTTTCTTCACGCCCACCGCGACCTTCCACCCAGAGAAGGATGCCGGGCGCTGCACATTTAGGACCGCTCGTGGTGATCCCTGCCTTTTGTTCGGGATGAGCTGCAGTCTGACGAGAGAGTCGTCGAGCGTGCGCTCGTTGCAGGTGCGTGGCTTGACTGGTGACTTTCTCTTGCGCCCCGTTGACCGGAGCGCGAGCTTGGCCCATCGAACAAAGGCAGAGCTAAATCGAAGGGAACGACACAGAGCGTCTGAAAGCCGACATTGGGACCAAGCTGGCAGAACATGGTTCGGTCTGGAGTGAAGACGACAAACGGATTCTCATGGAGCTGCGGCGAGCGAACGAGCAGCTTCGCTTGGAACGTGCACGCGCCGAGCAGCTTCAACAGCTCACTGCCGCACTCTCAGTAGCTGCGACTCCCACGGACGTTGCCGACGTCGTCATAGATCGCACCAGGCTCTCGATCAATATGATCACTAGGGTAGTAGTCGCTCGCCGCACGACTAGCGGAGACCTGCTCGAGCTCATCCGAGCGAGTGACATGCCTGAGGAAATCTTTCGGGCGTGGCGGAATATTCCGTTGTCCGCGCACGCACCGCTTCCGGACGTTGTTCGCCAAGGCACCCCGATGTTTCTCGAGTCGGCCGAGCACTGGAATGCGATCTATCCAGATCTCCTTCCCGTCCTAACTGAAACAGGGCACCGGGCGCAGATGATCGCTCCGCTCATCGTAGCCGGGCGATGCATCGGGGCAATGGGAGTGGCGTTCCGTGAGCCCCGAGTATTTACGGTAGAAGAGCGCGAGTTCCTGATGTCCATGGCTGGGCAGTGCGCGGTCGCCTTGGAGCGAGCACGGCTATACGAGGCAGAGAAGGAAGCGCGCTCCGCCGCCGAAATCGCGAACAAGGCGAAGGGCGATTTCCTCGCTGCGATGAGCCACGAGCTGAGAACACCTCTAAATGCAATCGCGGGCCACGTGGATTTGCTCACACTCGAGGTCTATGGGCCGACGAACGCTCAGCAGCAAGATGCCCTCAAACGCGTGAAGCGCGCCGAGCAGCACCTGATCGGCATCATCGACGATCTACTCGGCTTCGCCCGATTGGAGCGTGGTCATGTCGAGTTTCATCTTGCCCCCGTGCCGTTGCGGGAAGTCTTTGATGACGTAGCACCGATGATCAGTCCGCAGATGGCCTCGAAGAACCTCGAGTACACTGTGAAATTGCCCGCCGCGCAGGTCGAGGTCATAGCGGATCGGAGCAAACTTCTGCAAATCGTGCTCAACCTCTTAACCAACGCCGTAAAGTTCACGAATCCGGGCGGGGCTGTGTCGCTCGAGGTCATAGAGTTATTGGTGGGCAACCCTACGCAAAAGCCGGCGGTTGAGATCAATGTCACGGATACCGGAATCGGAATTCCACCAGACAAGTTGGACGCGGTGTTCGATCCATTCGTGCAGCTGGCCACGGATCCCGCAAATCGTCGCCAGGGAACGGGTCTCGGGCTTGCGATCAGCCGAGATCTAGCGCGCGGCATGGGCGGTGAACTAACTGCTCGGAGTACTCCGGGCGTCGGGACAACCTTTACGCTCAGCCTCGTAAGATCGGAAGGTTAGGCGGGGCTGCCGGCCGCAATATGGGCGACACGAGACCCTCACGCCTATCGGGCGTGACGGGCGCCATTCGCAGCAAACTCTCTCGCCCGGCACGCGTTGGCGTCTGTGACGGGTAGACTCAGTTGCGCGAAAACGTGAAGGTGTGCGCTCTCAGGCCCGCTCCCAGATCGATCGTCGCAGCCACCGTCTTTTCGGTCCAGACGAACACCACCGTTCCTGAGACCGTCGACGTTATGCCAGTCATCCCCGTCGCGCGCCGCAGCGAGATAAGATACGTCCCGCTGGCGATCGCCTCACCAAGAGTCGCCTTGCCGCTCACCACCGTAGTCTGATCGACCGCGCTCGAAGCGATAACCGTGGGAACTGGCACGCCATCGACCTGGACCAACGACACTTCCTGACCGACGCCGGGGATCTGCGGCTCCGTCAGGTATCCTTTGCCGCCGCAGCTGGCTCCCGACAAAAGTGCGATGCAACCGGCCAACCCGAGAACAGCTCTAACATTGTGTCTTTGCATGGTGTATCCCTCAAACAATGTGGGCGCAAACCTCCTTCGTCTAATGCTGTGGAGAAGCGCCGGAAAGTGCCAGTGCCTTCATTGGCCGACCGCCGAGTGTCTCATGCTGTTGGACTGATCGATCCTACCGACGAGCAGTGCGAGGCTATTGGCCGGTTGCTTCGGAACTACGCGCTTGCGATCAAGCTCGTGAACGAGCAGCAATGAAACAAAGCTCGAAACGGTCTAGCGGGCGCGATGGGACGCGCGGGGCTCACAACGCAATGCCCAGACCTCACGCTCATTAGGCGACCGAAGGGGAGTAAGAAGTCCGGCAAGAAATCGTTAAATCGTTGACGGACGGCGTGATCTGCCGTTGTTCACCCCTCTCGATGCCGGATAATGTCGAAGTCAATCGACAGCGCAATCGACAGCAGGACGACGTGCTCCGAAGCAATCGCGGCCGTTATGGACG
>CATPCN010000359.1 GCA_955652855.1 uncultured Chthoniobacterales bacterium
ATGGAAGATTTTACCTATCATCGTCCGGTGCTCGTGAACGAAGCGGTCGAGCTGCTTGCGCCGCGCCTCGGCGCGCTCGTCGTCGATGCGACTTCCGGCGGCGGCGGACATACCGAAGCGATTTTGCGGACCGGCGCGGACGTGCTCGCGCTGGACCAGGATCCGGATGCAATCAGATATCTCAGCGAGCGTCTCGGTGAAGTCGGCAGTCGCGTCACATTGCGGCACGCGAACTTCCGCGATACCGGCACACTTCTCGATGAGCTCGATATCGCCCAGATCGGCGGTGCGCTTCTCGATCTTGGCGTTTCATCCCGCCAACTCGAAAACGCTGAGCGCGGTTTCAGTCTCATGCGCAACGGTCCGCTCGACATGCGTATGGATCCGCGGCGCGAACTGACCGCCGCCGCCGTCGTCAATAATTACAGCGAAGAAGAACTCACTCGCTTGTTCCGCGATCTCGGCGAAGAGCCGGCCGCGCGCCGCATTGCCACGCAATTGGTCAAACTGCGCAAAAGCGCCCCGTTTCGCGAAACGCTACCGCTCGCTCGCGCGATCGAAAAAATCGTCTGGCGGCACGGCCGGCGTCATCCAGCCACGCAGGTTTTTCAGGCGCTGCGCATGGAAGTGAATGACGAGCTCGGCGCGCTCAAGGATGGTTTGCGCGTGTTGACCGCGCGGCTCGAATCGGGTGCGCGCATCGTCGTCATTACATTTCATTCGCTCGAAGATCGGATCGTCAAAAATTTCTTCCGCGATCGCAGTCGCGAATGGCTCGATCGCCCCGAATGGCCGGAGCCGCGCGCAAACCCAGATCTAGATCTGCGATTGATTACGCCGAAGGCAATCGAGCCCGACGAAAACGAACAGCGTGCCAATCCGCGCGCGCGCAGTGCAAAACTGCGCGTCGCCGAAAAAATCTGATGCAACGTTCTCGCCGAAACAATTTCAATGCGATCAACGCTCCATCACTGGCGCGTTGGATCGTGATCACGACGTTCCTCGGGCTCACCGGATTGATTTACGTTTATCTCACGCTCCAGCTTTATCATCTCGGCGACCGGAAAAAAGCGCTGGAGAACGAGCTCGCAAGTCTGCGCACACAGAACGACGTCGCGAGCGTGCAGATCGCGGCGCTGACGTCGCGCTCGGCCTTGCAGCGCCGATTGAAGGAAGGCTACATCAAAATGATTCCGATTTCCGAGCACAGTATCGTGCGGCTTACCATGCCGCGCACTCCCGCCGACGACGCGATCCAGCCGGTCGTGAATCAGCATGCCGGCAAATGAAGTGGAACGGACGGACTCGTTGCGCGCTGGTGTGCCTGTGCTTCACCGCATTGTTCAGCGCGTTTTCTTTCCGGCTCGTTTACTTGCAAATGATCAAGCACGACGAATACGCCGGGCTGGCCGCTGAAAAGCACGTTTACAAACAAACCATCTTCGCCGAGCGCGGCGCCATTCTTGATGCAAACAATGAAGTGCTCGCGCACAACATTCCGGTCGAAACTGTCATCGCCGATGCGACGCACCTGAACAACTTCAATGCGATTGTCGATCTTGTCGGCGGCGAGCTGAAGATTCCGACGGACGAGCTGGCAGAAAAATTACGCGGAGACCGGCGTTACATCGTGCTCAAGCGCGAGGTGCCGGAAAACATGGCGGATGCGCTTCGCGGAAAACTGCGCGCGCAAAATTTGCGCGGAATTTATTTCGAGCGCGATTCCACGCGGATTTATCCGAACGGCTCAATGCTTTCTCACGTCATCGGTTTTACCGACTTCGATCACCACGGCATCCAGGGCGTGGAAGCGTCGATGGAAGATTATTTGCATGGACAAGATGGTTACCGTTACATCGAGCATAATCGCGCCTGCCAGGAGATCGTGCTTTACCGCGGCCAGGAGCGCGCGCCGCGCGACGGCTACCGCGTTCATCTCACTGTCGATCTTAATTTGCAGAACATCGTCGAGAACGAAATCGACGCGGCCATGCGCGAATACACGCCGCAAAAAGCGACGATCATTCTGATGCGTCCGCAAACCGGCGAGATCCTCGCCATGGCCAATCGCCCGACGTTCGATCTCAATCATCGTTCCGAAGCGAAGCCCGAGCAGATGAAAAACCGCGCCATCATCGACATGATGGAGCCAGGATCGACATTCAAGATCGTCACTGCCGCCGCTGCGCTCAACGAACACAAAGTCCGCCCCGACTCGATGATCTTTTGCGAAAACGGTGCGTGGAATTTCGGCGATCGCGTCTTGCACGATCACCGGCCGTTCGCGGATTTAAGCGTGCAAGACATTCTCGTGAAATCGAGCAATATCGGCGCTGCCAAACTCGCGCTTAGCGTCGGCGATCAAAAGTTTTACGAATATATCCGCCGCTTCGGATTCGGCGATCGCACCGGCATCGAATTGCCCGGCGAAATCGGTGGATTGATTCGACCGCCGCAAGCGTGGAGCAAAATTTCGATCACGCGCATTCCGATGGGCCACGAGATCGGTGTGACGCCGCTGCAAATGACGGTGGCGATGGCAGCAATCGCGAATGGCGGGAATCTCGTCACGCCGCGCATCGTCAAATCGATCACGACCGCTGACGGGAAAACAATCAGCACTTTTTCGCCAGTGGTTTTGCGTCGGGTCATCTCGCCGCAAACCGCCAGGCAAATTGGTGACGCACTGCGCGGAGTCGTGAGCGATCGCGGCACCGCGGCAGCGGCAGCCGTTCCCGGGTTCACAATTTCAGGCAAAACCGGCACCGCGCAAAAAGTCGATCCTAAAGGCGGCTACGAAACTGGAAAATACGTCGTCTCATTTTCCGGGTATTTGCCCGCGGATCATCCGGAGTTTGTCGGCCTCGTCGTGCTAGACGACGCGCACACCAGCAAGCCGGAATTAAATTACGGCGGCATGGTCGCCGGCCCCATCTTTGCGCACATCGCGGAGAAGGCCGCGCGCTATCTCGATCTTGAGCCGCATGAGGAAGTTCGCAAAGCGATCGCAGTCGATCGCGTTGCCTTAACCAATGCTCCGCACCGTTGAGCGTGTTGCGTTCGCGTGCTGACAACTCATGCAGCTCAAAAATCTTCTTGCCTCCATTTCTCCTCGCGAAATCATCGGACCAATTGATCGCACGGTGGAAAGTATCGCGTATGACTCGCGGCGCGTGCAGAAAAACTCACTCTTCGTCGCTTTGCGCGGCGAAAAAAGCGACGGCCACCAATTCATTGGGCAGGCCCTCGAAAAAGGCGCAACCGTGATTGTGACCGAGCGCGAAGAGAAACATGCGCGCGCCACTTGTGTGGTCGTTTCTAACACGCGAGAAGCGCTCGCGGATCTTGCCGCGGCTTTTTACGATCGGCCGGCGCGCCATTTGAAACTGGCCGCCGTGACCGGAACCAACGGCAAAACCACGACCACTTTTCTGATCAAGCACATCTGCGAAAAAGCCGGGCTCCGCTGCGGATTGATCGGCACCGTTCGTTATGAAATCGGCGAGCGCATTCTGCCCGCGACGCGAACCACGCCCGAGTCTCTCGATCTTCAGGAACTGCTTGCGCAAATCGCGAACGCGGGTTGTCGCGCCGCCGCCATGGAAGTGTCGTCGCACGCCCTCGCGCAGGAACGAACACGCGGCCTTGAGTGGAACGTCGCCGTCTTCACCAACCTCACGCAGGACCATCTCGATTTTCACGGGACGATGGAAAATTATTTCGAATCGAAAGCGAAACTGTTCACCGGCCTCGCGCAGCAAACGGTGAAAACGAAACCGGTCGCCGTGATTAATCTGGACGACCGTTACGCCGAGCAATTGCTCAGCAAGATCGACAAGAAAATTTCCATTATCACCTACGGAATGGTTGTGCGCGCCGATTTTCGCGCGTCGAATTATCGAACGGAATTTGGCGGCACTTCCTACCAACTCGATGCGCGCGGAAAAAGTTATCTCGTGCGTGTGCCGTTGATCGGGCGGTTCAACGTCGCAAATTCGTTGGCCGCGCTCGCGGCGGCGAAAGCGCTCGGAATAAATTTGCGCGAAGCGATTTCAAGTCTCGCCAAATCGCCGCAGGTTCCAGGGCGACTTGAAGCCGTTCCGGCGAAGCGCCAGTTCCAGGTTTTTGTCGATTATGCGCACACGCCCGATGCGTTGCTTAACGTTTTGAAAACGTTGCGTGAACTCGAACCGGGTCGCTTGATTGTTGTTTTTGGTTGTGGCGGCGATCGCGACAAACAGAAGCGCCCGCTCATGGGACAAGTTGTCGATCGTAACGCCGATCACGCGATCGTTACTTCGGATAATCCGCGAAAGGAAGATCCGAACGAGATCATCACGGAAGTGGAAAAAGGATTTCGCTCCAATCATTACGAAAAAATTCCGGATCGCACCGAGGCGATTACGCGCGCCATCTCGATGGCGCAACCGCGCGACATTGTTTTGATCGCGGGCAAAGGCCACGAGACGTATCAGGAATTTGCCGACCACACCGTGCCGTTCGACGACTTACAGGTTGCGCGCCGCGCGCTCGAGAATCATCCGGTGGAATTTTGAAGATGGACCCGCTTCCCATTTTTCGCATCGCTGAATTCGCCGGAGGAACTCTTTCAAAAAAAGATGTCGATCTTACGGTCGAAAGAATCAGCACCGATTCGCGCACGCTGCGTTCCGGCGATCTTTTTGTGCCACTGCGCGGCGAAAACTTCGACGGCCACAAATTCATTGAAGAAGTAGTAAAACGCGGCGCGGCGGGGGCGCTTGTCGAAAAAGGTTGGGCGGGCAAGATCGACAAGAAATTTCCGCTCATTCGCGTGAGCGACACGCTCATTGCCTATCAACAGCTCGCTGCGAATTATAGAAAATCGCTTCCGCTCAAAGTGCTGGCGATTACGGGGAGCAATGGCAAAACATCGACAAAAGATTTTGTCGCCGCCGCACTCGCACGTCGCTATCGCGTCACAAAAACGGAAGGGAATTTTAACAATCACGTCGGTCTCCCGCGCACAATGCTGGAAGCGAGCTCGAAGGACGAGATCGCGGTGTGGGAAATCGGAATGAATCATCCCGGTGAAATCGCCGTGCTTGCAAAACTTGCGGCGCCCGACATCGCCATCATCACGAACGTCGGCATCGCGCACATCGAGTTTATGGGCACGCGCGAAGCGATCGCCGCAGAGAAGGGCGCGTTAGCCGAAGCAATTGGACCAGAAGGAACAGTCATCTTGAATGGCGACGATCCATTCAGTGAGCAAATCGCCGCGCGCACGAATGGGAAAATTATTTTCGCTGGAATTGAGAAAGGCTCCGTCCGTGCGACTGAGGTTCGGCAGAGCGCGAGCGGATCGGAATTCACGATTTTAGAGGGCGCGCACCGCTGCCGCGCGCAACTGCCGGTGCCGGGACTGCACATGGTGCAGAACGCTGTGCTCGCGGTCGCGGCCGGTCGCCTTTTCGGATTGTCGATCGAAGAATGTGCGGCTGGTCTTGCCTCAGCGCCGCTCACAAAAGCGCGGCTGCAAATCAAAACGATCCGCGGCTTGCAGTTCATCGACGACAGCTACAACGCGAATCCTGAATCGATGAAGGCGGCGCTGCGCACGCTGGTCGAGTTGGATGCAGACGGCCGCCGCATCGCAGTCCTCGGCGAAATGGGCGAGCTCGGCGAAGAGTCGGAGCGCGGCCATCGCGAAGTCGGTGAGTTCGCCGCGCTGCTCGCGATCGATCAATTGATCACCATCGGCGCAGTCGCCGAGAAAATTGCGCGCGCTGCGCAAAACGCCGGATTGGAAAACACCGTTGCTGTTGGATCGGCAAGCGAAGCCGCTGATCTGCTTGCTGAGAAAGCATCGGCCGGCGATCTCGTGCTCGTCAAAGGCAGCCGCTCCGCTCGGACCGAACACGTGCTTGAGGAATTTGCGAAACATCAGCCGACGGAGGGAATCGCGTCATGATGTTTTATCTGCATCGCCTGAGCGAACAGATCCCAGGCTTCAACGTATTTTTCTACGTTACGTTCCGATCAGTCGCTGCGGCAGTTACGGCATTCGCGTTGTCACTTACATTCGGCCCGTTCGTTATCCGCAAACTTATTTGGCTCAAAGTCGGTCAGCCGATTCGAACCGCGGAGCAAGTGCATCGCCTGGCCGAGCTTCACGCTGGCAAAAAGGGAATACCCACCATGGGCGGCGTGCTCGTGATCGGTTCCGTTTTTGTCTCCAGCCTGCTTTGGGCGCGCCCCGACAACCGGTTTGTCTGGCTCGCACTTTTTGCCATGATTTACCTGGGTGGCCTCGGATTTGCCGATGATTTTCTCAAGGTAACGAAGCGCAAATCGGATGGCGTTCCCGGCCGGGGAAAACTGGTTTGTCAGATTGTTCTCGCCTGCATCGTCACGACTGTCTTTCTCACCAGTCCGTTGATCGAAGTGCAGGCGCGATCGCTTTACGTGCCGTTTTTCAAATCGCCCGTAATCACAAACATGAGCTGGTTCACGCTTTTGTTTTTCGCGCTGGTCATTGTCGGTTCCTCCAACGCCGTCAATCTCACTGACGGGCTCGATGGCCTCGCCATCGGTTGCACCGTGACGGTCGCATTCGCCTACGCACTCTTGTGTTACGCGGGCGGAAATTTTCGGATCGCGGAATATTTGCAGGTCCCATTTTATCCCTTTACCGGTGAATTGACCGTGGTCTGTAGCGCGCTCGTCGGCGCGGGTCTCGGTTTTCTCTGGTTTAATTGTCATCCGGCGAAAGTCATCATGGGCGACACCGGTGCGCTCGCCATCGGCGGGATGATTGGCGTCGTGGCGATCTGTTGCAAACAAGAGCTCCTGCTCGCGGTCGTCGGCGGAGTGTTCGTGATCGAAGCGGCCTCCGTCATTCTCCAAGTATTAAGTTTCAAATTGACGGGCAAACGGATCTTCGCCATGTCGCCCATTCATCATCATTTCGAGTTGAGCGGTTGGAAGGAAAACACCGTCATCGTGCGCTTCTGGATTTTGTCCGCCATCTTCGCGCTGCTCGGGCTCGCCACGCTGAAATTGAGGTAAACCGTGCGTTACAAAGGAAAAAAAGCCGCGGTTCTCGGCGCTGGCCTCAGCGGAACGGCCGCCGCGCAATTGCTCAAAGCGAAAGGCGCGGATGTCACGATGCTCGACAGCGCCGCGGAAAATAAACTGCTCAAATCCACGATCGAAAATTTGCGCGCGAAAGATGTGCGCGTCATTTGCGGGCCGGAAGCGGACCGCGACACGACGGCTTACGATTTGGTGGTGCTGAGTCCGGGAATCGATCCGGCCTCATCGCTCGCCAAGAATTTTTCCGGGCGCAAGATCGACATAATCGGCGAGCTCGAGCTCGGATTTCGTTCATGCACCGTTCCCATCATCGCCATCACCGGCACGAACGGAAAAACCACGACGACGGAATTGACTGCGCAAATGCTGAACGCTTGCGGTCAGCGCACGATCGCTTGTGGAAATATCGGCAAGCCGCTTTCCGAGGTTGTGCGCGAAAGCGAAAAATACGACGTGCTCACTGTCGAGGTGAGTTCGTTTCAACTCGAGACGATCAAAAGTTTTCGCCCGTCAATCGCCGTGTGGCTCAATTTTGCGCCCGACCATCTCGATCGTTATCGCGCGGTCGCCGATTATCGCGCGGCCAAGCTTCGCCTTTTCGAAAATCAAACCGCGGATGATGTCGCAGTCGTAAACGCGGGAGAATCTCTTCCGAAAATTGCGGGGCGCGCCACGACTTTCAGCGCTTATACCGATAAAGCGGACTTCCGCCTCGCGCAGGGCGCGATTGTTTATCGCGACACGATTGTGTTGCGACTTGCCGAAACAAAACTGCGCGGTTCGCATAACATCGAGAATCTCATGGCAGCGCTCGCCATCGGGCTGGCGCGAAAGCTTTCATTCAGCGAGATGGTGCCGTCGCTCCGCAGTTATGAACCGCAGCCGCATCGGTGCGAGTTCGTGCGCACAGTCGGCGGCGTCGATTACATCAACGATTCGAAAGCGACGAATCTCGATGCAGTCGAAAAAGCGCTGCTCGCGCAAAGCAAGACCGTGATTTTGATCGCGGGCGGAAAAGACAAAGGCTTCACGTTCGATCCGCTGCGGCCGCTCGTGAAAGAAAAAGTTAGATCGACAATTCTAATCGGTGAGATGGCGGAGAGAATCGCGCGCGATTGGAGCGCCGAGGTCAAATCCGAAATCGCAACCTCGCTGGCCGATGCCGTCGAGCGCGCGCATGCCATCGCGAAACCGGGCGAAGTCGTCCTCTTTTCACCCGGCACTTCTTCCTTCGACATGTTCAAGAGTTACGCCGATCGCGGCGATCAATTCCGTGCCCTCGTGCACGCACTTCCCAAATGAAATCATGAAAAGACCAAAATTCTTCACCCGCAAAAAGCTTCGCGCCGCCACCGCGCGCCGATCTCTCGGTCTGCCCGAGATGGACGAAATGTCCGAGCCGAATATGAAGTTGTCGCGCGCACTTCTCATCGTGCTCGTGCTTCACGTCGTCGCCGTTGCCGGCATCGTCGCGTTCAATAGCATCAAAGCTCGCGAAGGATCGTTTCCGGCGCCCGCGCCCGTGGCCAACGCAAATAATGTCACCGCGAAATCCGAGCCCGTAACATCGACATCGAACGCAGTTCGCCACGACGAATCGAAAGCCGCGCACAGTTCCGCGGTTGCGAAGGACGAGCACAAAAGCGAACACACCAAGACCACCGACACGAGCGGCGTTTCCGCTGAGCCAGGGAAAACCTACGTGGTCGCGAAAGGCGACAACCCGGTCACGATCGCGAAGAAGTTAAAAGTTCCGTACGACGATCTGCTCGCGCTCAATCACATCGATGACCCGCACAAACTACAAATCGGCCAAAAACTGCTCGTGCCGAAAACAATCAAGCCGAAAAAACCAAGCGAATAGAATTGTCGATCTTGTCCCGCTGAATGCACAAAAAGAGCGCATACATTTTATTTCTCGCTGTGCTTGGTGTGCTGGTCATCGGCATCGTCATGCTTTTCAGTACGAGCGCGTTCGCGCGCGACAGTCACGGCGACATGTATTTTTTCATGAAGCGCCAGGCGCTCTGGCTCGGGATCGGTCTCGCCGTCTGCATCGCCGCGGCGTTGTTGGATTATCATTTCTGGCAGCGCACCTGGTGGATTTGGTTCGCGCTTGCGCTCTGCGCGCTCGCGCTCTGTTTCGTGCCACACATCGGCATGCGCATCAACGGTTCGCGCCGCTGGGTCGGACTCGGCGTATTCGCTTTTCAGCCATCGGAAATTGGAAAGATCGCCGCCATATTTTTTCTCGCCGCCTGGTACGCGCGTTACGAGAAAGCGAGCGGACAACTTCTCAACGGGTTCGTCATTCCATTCGCGATTGTCACCGCGTTGCTGCTCTTAGTCGTCATGGAAGTCGATCTCGGCACGACTGCGTTGATCGGCGCGACCATGTTCGTGATGATGTTTGTCGCCGGAGCAAATTCGGCGCTGCTCGGTTTGCTTTCCGTTGCCGGACTTGGCGGGATGCTTTTTGTCGCGACCCACATGTCTGAGCGCATGGCGCGGCTGGTCGCGTTCATGGATCCGCAACGTTTCAAAGACGACGCGGGCTTGCAGCAAATGCAGGCGCTGATCGCGTGGGGCAGCGGTGGAATGGAAGGGCTCGGCCTCGGCAACGGCCGCCAAAAAATGCTCTACCTGCCTTACGCGCACACCGATTTTATTTTTCCGATGATCGGTGAAGAGCTCGGCTTGCGCATCAGTCTGCTCGTCGTTTTTCTGTTCGTCGTCATCATTGTTTGTGGATTGATGATTGCCTTGCACGCCAAGGACCGGTTCGGACTGTTGCTCGGCTGCGGAATCGTCTCGCTCCTCGCGATTCAGGCGGCGGTCAATATCGGCGTGACGACTTCGCTCTTGCCCAACAAAGGACTGCCGCTGCCCTTCATCAGTTACGGCGGATCAAATCTCGTCGCCTGTCTTTTCGGAATCGGATTGCTTTTAAGTATTTACCGCCAGGGCGTGCTCGAACCTGCCAACACAAAACGCGTGACCTTAAACGCGCGCATGACGCCGCGGATTTAACGCGGCCAAAAGATTCGACATAAAATTATTCATGAACGCTGTGATCGCATGTGGAGGAACGGGGGGACATCTTTTTCCGGGGCTCGCCGTCGCCGAAGTGCTGCGCGATCGCGGTCATCAAGTCATGCTCTTTATTTCCGAAAAGGAAATTGACGCGCTCGCGCTTTCCGGCTGGCCGGATCTCCGCTTCGAGAAATTGCCGACGATTGGTCTCCCTTCGCTCTATTCCCCCGCGATTCTCGGATTCGTTAAACGATTTTCCGAGAGTCTTTCGCTTTGCCGCAGTATTTATCGCCAATTTAAACCGCACGTCGTTCTGGGCATGGGCGGTTTTACATCGACAGCGCCGGTGCTGGCTGGACGCATGCGCGGCATCGCCACGTTCATTCATGAATCGAACGCGATTCCTGGTAAAGCGAATCGGCTGACTGCGCGTTTGGTCCGTGCCGTTTTGCTTGGATTCAAAGAATGCGCGCCGTTCTTTTCGAAAGTGCGGACGGAAATTACCGGCACGCCGATTCGCGCCGCGCTCAAACCGATGG
>CATPCN010000360.1 GCA_955652855.1 uncultured Chthoniobacterales bacterium
ATCTTAAGCGATTCAACCCCGGCACCCATGGTGGTGACGAGCGTTCCGTCGATATCAAAAAGGAGAAGGCGCTTCGCAGTTTTCTTTTCTGTCATGTTGAGCGAAGTCGAAACATCTCTCATTATTAATTGAATTTGTCATGTCGAGCGGAGCCGAGACATCCCTTGTTGTTGCTTTGTTCTGCAAAGATAATCTGCGGGAATCTGCGTAATCTGTGGATGAAATGGGAGGTCCCTCACGTCCGTTCGGGATGACAGCGGATAGTTACCGTGGTCGGATCGCGCCTTCGCCGACTGGTTATCTGCACATCGGACACGCGATGACATTCTGGTGTGCGCAGGAACGCGCGCGCGCTGCTGGCGGAAGTCTGATTCTGCGCATCGAAGATCTCGATCTAGCGCGGTGCCGATCTGAATTTCGCGATGCGATCGCGGAAGATTTGCGATGGTTTGGCTTTGCGTGGGACGAAGGTCCGGATTGCGGCGGATCGTTCGCGCCGTATGTGCAAAGCGAACGGCGCGCGTTCTATCTCAACGCTTGGGAGAAATTGCGAGAAAACGGTTTCATTTATCCATGTCGATGTTCGCGAAAAGATGTGCTCAGCGCCGGAGTCGCGCCGCACGATGAATGGAGCCGGTGGGAGGCGAGCGACATGGACGGGCAGCCCGAAAGGGTGGCGAGCCGGGAGGCGAGTCATCAAGATGAAGAGCCGATTTATCCGGGGACATGTCGATCTTTGATTCTGCCGCCGGAGACGGCGGCCACTACAGGAATCAATTGGCGGTTTCGTGTGCCGGATGGCGAGGAAATGGTTTATGTCGATCTTAGGCTGGGCGAGCAGCGCGCGATTGCCGGAAAAGATTTTGGCGACTTCATCGTTTGGCGAAAAGACGACGTGCCGGCTTATCAACTGGCGGTTGCGGTGGACGATGCCGCAATGCAGATCAGCGAAGTGGTGCGCGGCGAAGACTTGTTGCTCTCAACGTTTCGACAGTTGCTAATTTATCGGGCGCTGAATTTGAATGCGCCGAAATTTTATCACGCGCCGCTGATTGTCGATCAAACGGGAGTGCGTTTGGAGAAACGAAACGCGGCGATGAGTTTGCGCGCGCTGCGAGAATCTGGTGCGGAGCCACAAAAGTTGCGGGAGCAATACTTGGTAGTGTGATTGAAAGGCGACTGGGAGATTCCTCGCTCCGCTCGGAATGACGGATCACGGAGTGGGCACGTGCATAAGCCGCACGGCGATCATGCTGCCGAGAAAAACCAGCAGCGCCAGCGCTGCTGCGGCGAACATGGCAGTGCGCGCGGGAGCCTTTTCTTTTTTTCGCTCCCGGAATGGCGATGCATTCGCGAAATCCTCCGGGGGCGCACTCGATTCCGCGGGCTTCGATTCGATTTCCGCGAGTTGAGGCAACGGTTGGGTGCCGCCGCTCACGTCGGATTCGAAGCGCGCTTCAACTTTACCGAAACGGAGTCGGTCGCCGACGCGCAGCTGCGCTTCGGAGATTGTCTGGCCGTTGACGCGAGTGCCATTCGTTGAGCCGAGATCTTTCAAGTGATACGTCTCGCCGAGGAGTTGCAATTGTGCGTGCCGACCCGAAACAGAATAATCATCAATCGCGATTCGTGCTCTCCGGCTCGCGACCGATCGTAATCAATTCATCGGTTAGCTCATGCGTGACTTTGCCGCTGCTTTCAGTTGTTACGCTTAACTTCGGCATGATCGACATTGTAGGGTAACCGCCCCGGTTGCCGAACGAAAAATTCGGCAGGCGCAGCGCCCGCCCTGCAATTGACCCTGCGTGCGCGCGCCCGCATAGTGCGGCTTCATGGCCATCGAGTTGACGCGCAATTTTTGTATCATCGCGCACATCGATCACGGCAAGACGACACTTTCGGATCGTTTGCTCGAGACGACGGGCACGATTCACGAGCGCGACAAACAAGATCAGCTTCTCGATTCGATGGATCTGGAACGCGAACGCGGGATCACGATCAAAGCGCATCCGGTGGCGATGCGCTACACGAGTAAGTCGGGAGAAAAATATCGACTGAACCTGCTCGATACGCCGGGGCATGTCGATTTTGCCTACGAAGTTTCGCGGTCGCTCGCAGCATGTGAAGGCGCGCTGTTGATTATCGATGCAGCGCAGGGGGTGGAAGCGCAAACCGTGGCCAACGTTCATCTCGCGCACAAACAAGGGCTCACGATTGTGCCCATCATTAACAAAATCGATCTGCCCAACGCCGATGTGCCTTCCGTTAAGCGTCAGCTTGAGGAAATTCTTGCGATTCCGGCGGAGGAAGCGATCGAGGCGAGTGCGAAGACGGGAATAGGGATCGAGGAAATTCTCGAAGCGATTGTCGCGCGCATTCCGGCGCCGGCGAAACCGGCGGACGAAACTTTGCGCGCGCTCGTGTTTGATTCGGTGTTCGACGTTTATCGCGGCGTCATCGGTCACGTGCGGGTGGTGTCGGGGAAGATGGAGCCGGATCAGGCGATCAGGATGATGAGCAACGACGGACGCTATGAGATCAAAGAAGTGGGCGTGTTTACGCCGAAGATGTTTGCGCAGCCGCGGCTAAACGCGGGCGATGTCGGTTATTTTATCGCGAACATCAAAACTATCGCCGACATGAAGATCGGCGACACCATAACCGATCAGCGTAATCCCGCGCGGCAAGCGCTTCCCGGCTTTCAGGAAATTCATCCGATGGTGTTCACTGGGATTTATCCGATCAACACTGGCGACTTCGAGCATTTGAAAACGGCGATCGGAAAACTGCGCCTGAACGATTCCGCTTTCGTTTATCAACCGGAGAGCTCAGTCGCGCTCGGCTTTGGTTTTCGCTGCGGATTTCTCGGCTTGCTTCATATGGAGATCATTCAGGAACGATTGCGCCGCGAGTACGACATGGACATCATCGCGACGGCGCCGAGCGTGGTTTATGAAATCCTGACGACGCGCGGCGAAACGCTGCTCATCGACAATCCCGCGTACCTGCCCGATCCAAGCGTGATCGAAGAAATCCGCGAGCCCATCGTGAAGGCGTATGTGCTTTGTCCGAACGAAAACATCGGCGACATTTTGCAATTGATCCTGGAAAAACGCGGCCAGATGGACCACACCGAGACGCTCGATGTGCGCCGCGTCATGTTGCATTGCGAATTGCCGCTCAACGAAATTCTTGTCGATTTTAACGACAAAATAAAATCGATCACGCGGGGTTACGGCTCGATGGATTATGAGCACACCGGTTATCGCGCGGCGAAATTAGCGAAGCTCGATCTGCTCGTGAACGGCGAACCGGTGGATGCGTTCTCGATGATTGTGCACAAAGACCGGGCAGATGCGAGGGGACGTCAGCTCGCTGCAAAATTAAAGGAAGTGATCCCGCGCCAGCTTTATCAAGTGGCGATCCAGGCCGCGATCGGCGGAAAAATTATTGCGCGGGAAAGCGTTTCGGCCTTGCGGAAAAACGTGACCGCGAAATGCTACGGCGGTGACATCACCCGAAAACGCAAACTGCTGGAAAAACAAAAAGAGGGAAAGAAACGAATGAAGAGCATCGGCAAGATCAACATTCCGCAGGAAGCGTTTATCGAAGTGCTGAAATCGCAATAGGACAAGATCGACATGTTTACGCCACGCCATATCAAACAAGGAAAGCTGTTGCTGCGGCACGCCGAAAAATATCTGCGCTACAAGAGCGATGTATTGGGCGCGACACAACGCGCGGAGATGAAATCGGAAATCGACGCGCTTCGACAGGCGCTCTCCGAAAAGGACCGTGAGCTGATCAAAAAGCGGGCCGAAGCGCTCGACGCAGAATTGCACAAGCTCGCTCCCGTCTCTTGGGAAAGTCATTGGCGGGAAAATTGCGAGGTCATTTTGGTGGCGATTGTCGTAGCCGTCGGAATTCGCTCCTACTTTTTGCAGCCGTTTAAAATTCCGACCGGCTCGATGCAGCCGACGCTCAATGGCATCATCGGCTATCCCTACCGATACGGGCAGGAGGAACAAATTCCCGTGGAAAAGAGAGATCATTACGAGAACCGCGGCGATGGATGGTACTTAAAAGGATTTCCGCTTACAGCGTCGAAGCCAAACCTCCTGCAGCGAGCTGTCGAATATGTGTGGTTAGGTCGAAATTACGTAGACACCATCTCGCAACAGGACGACGAGGTCGTGCAGGTGCTCCAGAAAAAGTTCGCGTTCTTCTTCACCTTCTCGCGGATCATTTGCCAGCACCAAGCTTTTCTCGTCTACTGCCCGCCTGATACGCTTCGGCAGGATTTTAAAGTCGCCCCCGGCAATCGATACAAGGCGGGAGATGTCATCGCGCGCGGAGCGGTCGACACGGGCGACCAGGTTTTCGTGGACAAGCTTAGCTACAACTTTGTCAAACCGCATCGCGGGAATGTTTTTGTCTTTCGCACTAACGGAATTCCGGGTATCGCCGATGATCCGGAAACAGGCGCTCCGTTTTTTATCAAGCGTCTCGCCGGCGTTCCCAGTGATACGCTTCGGATCGATCCGCCATTTCTTTATGTCGATGGAAAAATCGCGCCCGGTTACGGATTTGAACGCGTGATGTCGGCGAAATTTCCTTACCGCGGTTATGCGCTTGGCCAAAATTATCTTGGGCAACCCGATCGCACCTTCACGGTGCCGGTGCACGGCTACTTCGCGATGGGCGACAACAGTTACAGTAGCTACGACAGCCGTTGGTGGGGGCCTGTGCCGGAGGAAAATTTGGTCGGGCGCGGTCTGTTTGTTTACTGGCCGTTCAGCCGACACTGGGGTTTGATTCGTTAGGCCAATGCCCTCGACTTTGTCGCGAGTGTATCCGGTGCTTGGTCTCTGCATCGGATACGTGATCGTGATGTGGTCTAATCCGATCCGGCTGGCGTTGCGTGACGGATTTCGCTGCATCACGCGCTTCAAA
>CATPCN010000361.1 GCA_955652855.1 uncultured Chthoniobacterales bacterium
GGCAACGTTGCCGTCGCCGCCTTGCCTGCGGTTCTCGTCGGATAGCTCTCGGACCATTCCTGACAAAAACTCGTCCATGGCCTGGATACGTTTTCGCTCGCCGCTCGCAAGCTCGCTCGAAGTCTTCTCCTGAAGGGAGGAGGCTCCCACTTTGATGACCTCCACCTGGGAGGGTTCCAATTCAAGAACCACCCTTCCGTTCATTTCGGAATACCACTCGATGTACGGATAGTCCACGTACGGGTAGTAGAGATCCCCTGCTTCAATGTGCGCTCGGTAGCGCTCGGCAACCTCCTTCCGCCGGAGTTCGCGCCCGAGTCCCTGAAGACCGGTTTCGTCCCAATCGATCTCATGTTGCCTCATGAGACTCTGGGCGAGTTCTTCGGTCCAAGGCCCGAGCGAAAGCCCGGCGGTGATGTCGCCGACCTCCCCTCGCTGCACAGCAGAGAATCCATCCATGTACGTTCCCTTCCGATCGAGGCTGGCGCTCCGATCCGACGGCGATGGATTCGTGAGCCGGATGACCGTCCCGCGGATGTCCTCGTGGAAGTCTCCAGCCAAATCGAAGTTGACCGTAAGCGGTTGCTTGCCGCGACGCAAGAATCGTATCCATCCAGAGACCTTGCCTGGAATATGGTTGTCGAGCTGCCCTTCGATAAGGTTTTCGTAAGGACGCCACGCCATATGTTTGGATATGTAATGGTTTATTGTCCGGTTCGACCTCCCGGCGGGTGAGCGATAACGTGATGGCGTCGCGTGCGAGCTGCACGCGTCGAGCGGAGTCCGCCTATTCCGCGGGACTCCGTTCTGGCACCTCCGTAGCGGGAGCCTTTCGACTCGCGGGAGACTCACGTCTCTTCGCTGGGCCGGATGTCGGGTGCGACGGACTGCGGCCATCATCGGTGCCGCGCAATCGCTCCCGCATCTTCTCCGACACGATGTTAAACAGGACCTCCGCCTTTTCGATGGAGCCTTGTTCAAAGAAGCGCAACACCAGCACTTCATCCGCAATGATTGCTTTTGACATACGTTCTCCCCTTCTGCCTTAAGAGGGTCGGCGGATTGGACGCCAACCCTTTGAATTTCAATGCCTTGCAAACCAACAACTCTCTTGTCGTCGAGAGAGCCTGTGAAGAGACCCCTAAACAAGAGGCACCCCCGGATCTCCCGGTGCCCGGTGGAACACTGGACCGAGAAGGCCGTGCGCCCGTACTGCATCGAGTGTGCTGAAAAGCATCCGCCCTCCGGTGTCACCGATGGCCTTCGCGAGCG
The DNA here is from genome assembly GCA_955652855.1 of uncultured Chthoniobacterales bacterium. The sequence continues at coordinate 1,273 of CATPCN010000361.1, forward strand.
ATGCCATACGCGCATCTCGATCCGTGACGATGAGGATCGCTGCAAGTGGCAGGCCGTCTAATCCGCGCCCAGCGAGTCGAAAGGGACAACGGCCCGAAAAAACACGTACTCAGAATATGGTGGCGACGATCTTTTTCGTGCTGAAGAAAAGCTGAACGACGCTTGAAATCTGTGGCGGTATCAGGGCGATACTTGAAGTAGCTACGTGAATAGTGCCTACGTCAACGCTGCGAGCCCAAAGGCACGACCTATCTAACACTCGTGCAGGAGGACTACCGCAGAGAACGTCATTCGTCTTCGTTACAGCTCATTTTGCAAGGACTGGACTATTCTTAACATATTTACAAAATCTATCAAGTCAACCGTATAATCACGGCAAGACGGGTCCAGAAACCACGCTAGGGGTCCCATCGGCGATGACGAGATCCGCCGCGTCCTCCCTGAGGAACGTCGGCTTTCCCCAGCCAATTTTCTGTGCGCTCACGCAGAACCGCGATTGCTAGTCGCTCCGCTCAATTTTCCTCGGTGATGATCCGCCAGCCGTCGTCGTACCGTTTAAAGCGTACGCCTCCCTTGTCTCTCCTGCCGCCGATCTCGACCTCACTGGGCCAGTGCCCGCAGTAAGACGGCGGTGGGTTGTTAGTCACGAGATTCGGAATGACCGAGGCGACGGGCGGAGGAGGGCACTTCGCCAGCGCGTCGCGCATCAGGGGAAATACTCGCTTGTAGAGATCCGTCGGACTGTACCCAAATTCAAACTCAACCAACGCCTCTATGCCTTCCTGGGTTATCCCCGTTATCTTCGGGTTCGCCGCCTTTGCCAAAACCAACACAGCGAACTCCATACTGCGGCCGTTCATGATCATCCCTGGATAACCGACTCGCAGGTTGGGTGAAGGAATGCCTTCAAAATTGTAGAGTACATCCTGGCGGTCCTGGCAGATGTTGAAGTAATCCCGCGGCACGCACGGCAGGATTTGATTTGGCTTCTTGCGGAAGACTCCCGTTTCTACAAGGAGGTTGCTGAAATCGAGCTCGGGCTGAACTCGTTGCCGTGCTTGTTCATAGGACCTTCCGCTACCCCAGAGCGATTCATCCCAGGCCAATTGAGTATGTAATTCAACCGTGATTTCGTCCTTGATCCCAGCCTTGCGCAGGATGCTCAAGGCCGATCCCCGTTCAAGTTTGTTTCCTTGCGCCTTGGCGCACGCGAGGAAACCGCACGAACCAGCGAGCAAAAGAAGTGTGCTGGATGTGAATCGAAAGCTGCGAAACGTGGGCATGTAGGTAACTCCTGCTGTGGAATTCTGCATCGTTCAACCGTATCGTTGCTTCCTGCGCGCAGAGCACTGTGGCCCATCCGGCCCACAGGAAAAATAAGATCCGAGGGATATGGTCCAATTTCAACACCCTTCTTTCGAACTGGACAAAGTTTTTCACTTCAGCGTTCCGGCAGCTTGGATGTCGAACTCCGCGCGATCTGCGCCGCAGGAAAACTCAATGGTCCCGCCATTGCTTACGGTGGCAACCAGCATGAGATTCCCGTTGGAGTCAACCTCAAACAATTCCTGGAAGTTGCCGACCGTAACCATGAACCAGAGGATCTTCGCCGTCACGCAGGCGTTCGTGATTGACGATGCTTCGAGACCGACGAAATTGAAGATATGGTGTTTCCCGGTGCTCAAATCGTAGGCTCGGGAAGACTTCCTGTTTCCACTCGCAAAGTCGCCAAGCATGGCGACCCTGTCACCCTGCGTCAGGAATGCGGTAGCGGTCAGAAAATTCACGCTTCCGAGCAGGCTGTCTGGCGATGGAAAGCTGTTGCTCGGGCCGAAGAGCAGTCCCACTTGGTTCGTGAATGCTACGCTCCACTCCCCGTTTTTCAGAAAGTTTTTCGTCGCGACCGTCACTACGTCCGCTTGGAAGACTTCCAGGTAGATCGTGTCGGATGTAC
>CATPCN010000362.1 GCA_955652855.1 uncultured Chthoniobacterales bacterium
AGACAGCTTTACAAGAAGCGATCATCTTCTTTGCCGACGATGAGAACTGCCAAGCTTTCATGATCGCCATTCGTTGGGCCGACGGCAAGGTTCGCTGTCCGCAGTGCGGTTCCGAGCGAGTCACCTACCTGAAGAATCAGCGCCGGTACAAGTGCTACGAGAAGCATCCGAAGTCTCAGTTCTCTCTCAAGGTTGGGACGATCTTTGAAGATTCTCCGCTGGGCCTGGACAAGTGGCTCCCGGCTGCTTGGCTTATCGGTGGCTGCAAAAACGGTATCAGCTCCTACGAGCTTTCACGCGGACTGAACATCACCCAGAAATCTTGCTGGTTCATGCTTCACAGAATTCGCGTTGCAATGCAGACTGGCACCTTCGAGAAACTTTCTGGCACGGTCGAAGCGGATGAAACCTTCGTCGGCGGCAAAGTCGGCAACATGCACCTGGACAAACAGACTCGCATCAGGATGGGCAAAAAGCGCACGGGCGGATTCGAGGGTAAGGCTGTCGTCATGGGGTTGCTGGAACGCAATACGAAGAAAGCTCGCGTGAAGGTGCTCCCGAACACTCGCGCCTTCCATGTCCGCACAAACGTTATTGCTAACGTCAAGAAGGGATCGGTCGTGTACAGCGACTCGCTGCGATCCTATCGCAACCTGCCGGTTGATGGTTACGTTCACGATTTTGTCGATCACACTGAAGCGTATGTCAAAGGCCGCGTGCATACCAACGGGCTTGAGAACTTCTGGAGTCTCTTCAAGAGAGCGCTCAAGGGCACCTACGTTTCGGTCGAACCGTTCCATTTGCAAGCCTACGCAGATGAGCAATGCTTCCGCTACAACGAACGCAAGGGAACCGATTTTGAGCGGTTCGCGCTAATCATGAAAAACATCGTTGGCCGTCGCTTGACCTACAACGAACTTGTCGGCAGGGACGAAGCCTACCTAGAAACCCAACCCGGTTGAAGAGATCCAAAACGACAGAAGCGTGGAAATAGGATTAGCGCGAAATCTCTTCTGGGCGTAGAATAGGGGTGGATGCAACCTGCCAAGAAGGCCGCCCCTAATTCCCCATTCGGACAATTTCAAGCTTTCATGACCAAGCTGATTCAGGTGCCCAAAGCGGAACTGGATCGCAAACTTGCACTAGAGCGGAAGCGCAAAGCTAAAAAGAAAAAGTGATTGGTTGGCGTCATTCGTCTTCCTCTGGCGGCGGCAAATAGATATCAATCAAGTTAACGTAGTTTTCATCGTGAGTGTACAGCACAGATAAATCCGGGAGATCGCGAAAAGGTTCGATGCTCGCCACGTGAAAATGTGTACCCTCGATTTGCGGAAAGAGTTCAGGGTTTCGGGCAAGCACAAACTCAAGACCGCTAGAAATCTCTAGCCACGTCTCAAGATCAATTGCTAACGCGACCAGTTGTGCATCAAAGTGCGGCTCACACCTTACGGTTCTAATTCTGGGGAAAAAGATTCGCATGGCGAGCTACAGCCTCCTGGGCTCGCTCGCGGTCAATCTTGCGGACGGGTCTTGAGGTCAAGAATGCAGTGGCGTAAGGGATCGTCTCGTTAAGATGGGCAGCCTTCCAGCCAACCTCACCGTGGCTAAATTCACTAACCTCATCCGCAGTCATGTGTTGAAGGCGATCTATTACGTAATCGACTAACGCGATGTGCGCTGGCTCGAAAATCGCCAAGTTGGGTTGCCTGAGGTTGATGAGCCGCTTCTGAGTTTTTCCGCTGAAGAGCAATTTCGGCTGTTCGGCCATCTCTCGGTTCTCAATCATCTGCTCCTTGATCGGTTTCAGACGACGCGGAGCCGGACCATGTTCTAATTTCTGGTACTCCATGCCAGTGATCGGATCTCCCAGTCGAAGGTATGCAGTGAAATCGCTATAGAAGAGAATTTTGTTGAGCTTGACCGCTCCAAATTTAGGATGCGAGGCACACTTCGCCGATATGTAGAGCAATAGCTCTCTGAATCGGTCCTCCCTTTCTTGAATCGCCATGACGGTTGACTCCCTCTTGGCCAAAAGAGTAGAGTCTCAGCTAGTATGACGTACCACGCAGGAAAAGCAATACCCGAAAGTTCTATTTTCCTATATTTCTCAGCCACTTACGGGTTCAAGTGCTACTTTAGATTGCATTATGGCTTGAGATTCATACACTTAACCTAATTCTTCAAACCTTGACATCAACCGCGAGAATCGTTACAGTTTGGCCCTTCACCTGCCGTTTTTAGCGGCCTACCTTGCCATCTCCCTGCCATCTCCCTTTGGTCCACCGTCGCCTACGATCTGCCCCGCTCAGTAAAACCATCACCGGGATTGCTAGACTTACTATCCCAACAACCACCGTGAGCAGTGCGGCTCCGATCATGAGAGAATAATCATCACCATCCCCAATGGAAGCCTCCGAAATCGCAAAACTGCTGGTGCGAAAAGTAGAACTGGAAACGCTTCTGAATGGGTTTGAGAAGTGGCTCATCTTCTTCGGGGTTCTAGTCGCAATTGGTGTAGCTGGGGAGTCTATTTGGGGGTTCAGGGCTTGGTGGAACAATCGAAAATTGCACACCGTAACAGAGTCCATAGATCTACTGAAAACACGCCAATCCGAGGAACGCGCAAAGGGATTCGACGTTGCCATAGCCGCCTCTAAGCTGGAAACAAAGCGGTTGGAGCAAGAGAATATTATTCTTCGGGGCAAGATGCAGGACCGTCGGTTATCAAAGGACCAAAGACTGGCCTTGCGCGACAAGATGAGAGGGTTTCCGGCACCACAAGCTTGGCAGATAATCATTTTTTCAAACGATGGAGAGGCGAGAGGACTAGGGGTCGATATCCAAGAATCTGTAGTGGGTGTGAATGGAGCCGCTTGGCCTACTCCAAATATTTCCTCGAACCAAACATCAATGCCCATTCGCGGCGTTCGGGTGCAGTATGCAGTCAATGCTGACTCCGCCCTGCAATCTGTTGCGAAAGCCTTATCGGATGTTCTCCGATGGGCCAAGCTGGAAGAGGTTGATGGACCGCACCAATTCACGCCGCTACCACCGATGCAAACCGGAGGCGCATTCATATCCACCAATATTGGTGGGAGCGCAAACCCAAACGCTCCCATTACGCTAATTATCGGGAGAAAGCCATAAGACACAAAGGTAAAACCAAACGGCCTGTCACGCCGTTTCCTAGAGTACAGCCGATGGAGGGTCGTAAGGAGTTTTGACATCGGCTGGGTTAGTTAAGTAAGTTATTACCGTTCGTTTTTCACCTTCTTTTCTTCCAGGTTGTTAGGTTGTGGCATGGAGGGTGAGCGATGGTAGGGGGCAAGGGCGGTGAGAATCGGCCTGGCGGGCCTGTGTGAGTCGAACGTTGCGCTGGATGCAGGTCTCGATTTCG
>CATPCN010000363.1 GCA_955652855.1 uncultured Chthoniobacterales bacterium
GCATTTAACATTACCGATTACCGCAGCAAATCATATAAGGAAGCCGCGAAAAACGATGCGCCGGCTGTAGAGACAAGCAGCAGCGGAGAAAAAGTGAGCGCTGCGAAAGAATCATCATCCAGCGCGTCGGCCACGTCTTCGAAAGCTGCGCCGGGTAAAGCGACGAAGAAAGAAACATCGACATGAAATTGATTTGCCCTGAGTGCCGGCACGAGAATGAGTCCGAGCGCATTTATTGCCACGAATGCGGCGCGCGTCTCGATCGTTCCGCGCTGACAAAACCGGATCCGCAAAAAAAGGTGGAGGATGCGCGGCGGCGCCTTCGTTCGCTCGATCCGCACAGAGCGAAGCTTCGCCTGACGTTTTTCAAAACCAGCAAGATTATTATCGGAGCATTCTTCGCTGCCGGCCTCATCCAGATGATTCTGCCACCGGACGTGCCGCCGGCGGTGAAGAGCTTAACGCTTCCGCCGCAAATCGGTCTCGATCTTGAAAACGCCGCGATGGATCACCGGACCAACCCGATCTCTTACACTGAAGCCGATGTGAACGCCTACCTCGAGAACGTCACAAAAAGGAAACAAACTTCGCTCAAAGAATGGCTCCTTGAATTCAATCGCGTGATTGTCGGGTTCGACGAAGGCCGCTGCCGCATCACGGCGGAACGCTCGTTCTTCGGCTTTCCGCTTTACACCACCACGATTTGCGGCGTGGAACCGCGCGACGCAAAACTCGTTGTTTCAAATTACGGCGGAAGCATCGGGCGCCTGCCGGTACATCCGCAAATCATGAAGTTCGACGATTTGCTTTTCGGCGATCTGTGGACGGCACTCAATCGCGAAGAAAAAAACGTGGCGAAAATGGCTGGCGTCGAATTTCATCCGCAGAGCGTCGTGTTGACTCCGGCGCCCTGACGGCGAGGCGGGCTGCGACTTTCGCCGCGCGCCCGCCTGCCGTCCAACCCTGATTGTTCGCGGACCCCTGTTGGAATCCTCCACCGCTGATTCCAAAATTTAAAACCCAGTCCGCTGGAAAAAGTTGCGGCCGGTTAGATCGACATAAACTTTTTCAACTTTCCGGCTCGCGTCCAACCGCGCGTTGCGAATAAATTCGTGCTGAATGACTCGCTCGTTCCGCGCGCTTCTCGTCGCAACTTTTTCGGCATTCTTTTTCGCTTCCGCGCTCCTATCCGCGCCGCTGGCGTGCAGCGTGAGCACTTCGCGGCAATTCTTCGTCTTCGCTCCGGACGCGGCGCTGCGTGGAAAGATTTGTGATCTGGCCGAGCAAACGAAAAAGAACCTGCTCACGCTTTTACAACAGCCTGACGATTGGAAGACGCCAGTTGTCATCAACGCGCAACGTCCGCAGGCCAATCTGCCGGAGGCGCGTGCCGCGGAATTAAATTTCAGCCAGACCGGGTTCGGATTGAAATTGCAATTGGACCTGACCGTTGCGTCCGATCAGAACGACGCTGCGATCGAGCGGGAATTGCTGCGCGCCATTCTGATCGAGATGGCCTACCGTCACCAGCAAGATTTGCCGGCCGGCACCGCCTACGTGCAGCCGCCCGATTGGTTGCTCGATGGTATGCTGGCATCGGGCCGCGATCCTGCGTCGTTGGTCGAAACATTGGCCGCAATCGGTGGCGCGAACAAAATTATCTCGCTCGACGAATTTCTGCGCCAGCGGCCGGAGCTACTCGAGTCACCTTCGCGTTCGCTCTACCACGCTTACGCTTTTGCACTCATTCAGATGTTGATCGACGCGCCGGATGGTCGCGCGCACGTGACGAAGTATATTGTCGATCTTCCGCGCGCGCCGAACGATCTCGTGGCGGATTTGAAAACGCATTTCCCCATGCTGAAAGGCGACAGCGCCCAAAAGACGTGGATGCTGAACGTGGCTCGCACTTCTGCTGCGGAACGTTTTCGCGCCCTCTCCATCACCGAAACGGAACAACGTCTCGACGTTTTGCTGCGATTGAAAATTGCCGATGCCTCCCACGCGACGAAAACTTTTGCGCTCGAAGATTTCTCGCAATGGCTAAAGCTTCCATCGCGCAACGCCGCGCTCACAAAATTAAATCAAGGATTGCTCCTGCTCTCGGGTCGCGCCAATCCGATTTACCGGCCGATCATCGCAGAATATCAGAAAGTTGAAGCGCTGCTTGCGCTCGGCAAAAGCAATGGTATCGCCGGGCGGCTTGCTCGGCTGAAAACTTTTCGCGCCGAAATTTCGAGCCGGACGCATGCGATCGACGATTACATGAATTGGTTCGAGGCCACGCAATCGCAAACGCGCAGCGGCGAGTTCGCCGAATATTTGAAAGCGGCCGCGCGTTCGCTCGAAGCCGAATCGCGCCGGCGCGATCCGATCTCGGTTTATCTCGATGTTCTCGAGACACAATCTCAGAAGTGACAAGATCGACATGCACAAATCACTCACGAACACGATTGATTACATTCGGCGTCACTGACAGTGTCATCCTGAGCGGAGTCGAAGGATCCCGTTGCATTAAATAATCGTGTCGCGACGGAATTCCTCGACTTCGCTCGGAATGACAATCGATCTTGCGTGCCAAGGTTGCTCGCGCGGCGCTTGCTGCTTATCATAGCGCCGCGCGCTTGATTGAGCGTCGTCATCCCATGCAAAAAATCGGTTTCGCTGAAGCTCTTGATTCCATCGTCGGCAACGACGCGCGTTATCACCGGGATGCTTATGTTTTTTTGCGGGACGCGCTCGATTTCGCGACGAAGCAGCAAAAGAAAATAAAAGGCGCGCTTATTCGTCATGTGGCCGGGCCCGAACTGCTCGAAGGCGTGCGCAATTATGCGCTGAGAGAATTTGGGCCGCTGGTCGTGACGGTCTTTTCTTACTGGGGAATTCATTGCTGCGAAGATATCGGGAACATGGTTTTCAATCTGATCGGTGCGGGCA
>CATPCN010000364.1 GCA_955652855.1 uncultured Chthoniobacterales bacterium
CAGCGCGCGCGCCATTGATTTAATCGCGCCGCTCGGTCGCGGTCAGCGCGGTTTGATTGTGTCGCCGCCACGAGTTGGCAAGACAATTTTGCTCAAGGAAATCGCGAGAGCGATCCGCGTAAATCATCCCGAGATTGAGCTGATCTTGTTGTTGGTGGACGAGCGGCCGGAAGAAGTGACCGACCTCGAACGCGAGATCGATTGCCAGATTTATCACTCGAACTTCGATGAAAACGTACATCGACATATCCAGGTCGCGGAGCTTGTGCTGGAACGCGCAAAACGTTTGGTGGAACTGAAAAAAGATGTCGTCATTTTGCTCGACAGTCTCACGCGGCTGGCGCGCGGTTATAATAAATTGCAGCCGAGCCGAGGACGCATCATGTCCGGCGGTGTGGAATCGAAAGCGCTCACGAAGCCAAAGAAATTTTTCGGCTCGGCGCGCAATTGCGAAGAAGGCGGAAGTCTCACCATTCTCGCGACGGCCTTGATCGAAACCGGCAGCCGCATGGATGAATTGATCTTCGAGGAATTCAAAGGCACGGGAAACATGGAGCTGCATCTCGACCGCGCACTCGTGGAGAAGCGGTTGTTTCCGGCGATTCACATTTTGCAATCGGCCACGCGCCGCGAAGATTTGCTTTATCATCCCGACGAATGGGAGCGCGTGCAGCTCTTGCGCAAAACCATGGCCGCGCTTCCGCCGATCGAAGCGATGGAAAAATTAATCGGTAATCTCGAAGCCACGAAGACGAACGCCGAGCTTCTCTTGAGCGGATTGAAGTGATCGCGCTGAGCAGTGTAGCGGCGGCTGTCCTTAGCCGCAGATTGAACGCAGCATTTGCGCGTGAGGACACGCGCCTCTACAACGATTGAAGTGATCGCGAGCGCTGCGCAGCTGGAAGAGCTGCTCCCGGAATTAAAAAAAATCGAGCGCGTTGCGATCGATACCGAAGCTGACAGCCTGCATTGTTACTTCGAGAAACTCTGCCTGCTGCAACTCAGTTTCGGCGGCCGCGATTATCTGATCGATCCGCTGGCGAATGTCGATCTTGCGCCATTGTGCGCGGCCCTGACCGGAAAAGAAATTGTGCTGCAAGGCGCGGATTTCGATCTGCGCTTGCTGCGGCGCGCGCTTAATTTCACGGCCGATCGCATTCTCGATACGGTGATCGCGGCGCGTTTGCTCGGTTATCGCGAGTTTAGTCTGGCGGCATTGGTCGAGCGTTTCTTCGACATAAAATTGTCGAAGGGTTCGCAGAAAGCGAACTGGGCGCAGCGCCCGCTTCCGCCGCGCATGGCCGAGTACGCGATCAACGATACGCATTATCTTTTGCCGCTGGCCGAAAAATTGGAACAGGAATTAATCGCGCGCGGCCGGTTGGATTGGTTCCGTCAATCTTGCACACGGGCGATCGAACAAGCGTCGGTGCAACGTGTGCGCGATGCGAGTGAAGCCTGGCGCATCAGCGGCGCGGGAAAACTGCGCGGCCGCGCCGCCGCAGTTCTGCGCGAGCTTTGGCGCTGGCGTGAAAGCGAAGCGCAAGCCGCCGACCGTCCGCCGTTTCACATTTTGCAAAATCATTTGCTCATCCGCGCGGCGGAGGATTTCGCAGCAGATCAAACTCCGCAGTTTCGACATTTTTCATCGCGGCGCGCATCGACCTTTTCACAAGCTGCGCAGCGCGGGCTGCAAATGCCGGAAGCAGAATGGCCGGAGCGCCCGCCTCGCGTCGTGAGCCGCCCGACCAAGGAAATGGAACGCGTGGCGGAAGAGTTGAAGCTTCGTCGCGATCGCGTCGCGAAAGAACTCGATCTCGATCCGGCGGTGATCGCGCCGCGCGCCACGCTGGAAGCGATTGCCGCGGACAAAGATCAGAACGCGACGCTGCTCGTCCCTTGGCAGCGCGAAGTATTGTCGATCTAAATTGGGCGCCGCGGAAAGATAGCTTGACCCAAAGAATGCGCGGCGTCAGAAAGAGCGCTGCACACATGAAGAAGCCGATTGCATGTTCGCGTCTCGGGTTCGCGTTCTTTTGTTTGGCAGTGTTCGCAATTTTGTGCGGGCAATTGAATGCGGGCGTTGAGAGCCTGAACGCGCAGCCTCTCCGGAGCGAGGCGGAATTCCAACCACCGGCCGAAGTTTCGCCGGAAGGCGTGGAGGATGGGCACGCGGCATCGAGTCCGAATGATTCCGACCTCGGCGAACAGGAAATCCTCGATCACGTCGAGCGGTATGAACCTTTTACCGCGTTAATGGCGGTGTCGTTGCTTTATACGTCGAACGTCGCGCTCGCGAGTCACGGTGAACGCAGCGATCTTATCGTGGCGCCGGCGGCGGCCTTCTTTTATCAGCCGCAGTTCACGCCCACGCTCTACGGGCTTGTTGATGTACGGCAGCAATTTTTTTTCTACGACCGTTTTAACGCCTTCGACTTTGCAAGCATGGATGTGGAAGCAGGCTTGACCTATTTCCTGCCGGAATTTCACAATCTCATTCTGCGCGGCGAATACGATTTTAATCGCCTGACTTTTTCCGATCGCGTTCTCGACGAATTTTTCGAGAACCATTCGATTATTCTCAACGCCGAGGTACCTTTTCGGTTCAGTCGCGCCCACCAGCTTTCGTTAGGCGCCGATGCAAACCTTAGCGTCGCCGCCGATCATCAGTCGCCGCGGAGGAATAATTATGAAGCCTACGCCTTCTACTCGCTGCATCTGACGCGAGCCTTCTCCATCGAAAGCATCGGTCGTGTGGTCGAGCGCGATTATAATCAAAACGACCGCACAGACCTGAGCGAGATTCTCTCACTCACGGCCAATTACCGCCTGATGAAATGGTGGACGGTGAGCGCGATCAGCAGCTTCGCTCATAGCGATTCAAACCACGATGTTTTCGATTACAACGTGGTCAACGTCGGCGGCGCGCTATCGCTCTCGGCGAAATTTTAGCTAATAAAATATGAACAGAGTATCTCGTGGCAACATTCGATCGAACTTCGTGTGGCCGGTCGTCGTGCTGCTTTTACTGATCGCGCCGGCAAAATCGACAATCGCGGCGCAGCTGAGAGAAGCTACGGTCACGCAGATCATCAAGGAGGTGCAATTGCTTCCGACGGGCGCGGCGCCAAAGCCTGCCGTCGTAAATGATAATGTCCGTGGCGGGACGGCCGTGCGGACAGGCACGGACTCTCGCACTGAGCTCACGTTTATAGATCAGACCCTCACGCGACTCGGGGCGAACACGATTTTCAGCTTCAACCAGGGAACGCGCACTCTCGATCTTGGCGGCGGCGCCATGCTCTTGCAGGTGCCAAAAGATGCCGGCGGCGCAAAAATTACTACCGCTGCAGTCACGGCCGCTATCACGGTAACGACGGTAATGTTCGAATTTCACCCCAAAGCTCTTAGCAAATTC
>CATPCN010000365.1 GCA_955652855.1 uncultured Chthoniobacterales bacterium
AAGGTGCTGGAAGGCCTGCGCGATGCGCTGGAGATGGCGCGCCAACAGAACAACCCTGTCGCGATGGTCGCCGCGCTCAGGGAGTCGGCCAAAATCTCAGGTTTCTATGCGCCCGAACGGCGGAAGGTCGAGATCAGCGTTGACGGCGAAGCGCTACAGGCGAAGATCGCCGCGATGCCCGATTCTGAACTCTTGGCCCTCGCTGAACTCCCAGAGGCAGTCTGCGCACATAGTACTTAGTACTGCGCTTCCGGGCACGACGAGCCCCGGAGCTACGAACTAAGGGCGAAGACCCTCAAAGAACGACGAACCCGCAAGGCGGCTCAACCAGCAGGTACCTCACGCCACCGCCGCCCATCGTCCCGCACGCTGGCAGCGTGGTTGCCGCACATGCCAGAGCGATTGCGATGAAAGCCCTGAGCTTGTCCATGGCGTCCTCCTTCATGCGGAGAACAGTGCGCGTGCGTGCGCGATTCCGCGCTTTGCTGAGCGCGCAGATCGCGGTTCGAAGGGCCGGGGGCTAAGGGCTCAGAACTACGAACGACGAACGCAGGATGGTGGGGCGGCGCCCCCTACCCGCGGCCGAAAACGGCAGGAATCAGTGCGCGTGAAGGCTGCGACGGAATTAGAATGAATTAATTTCATTCGTTACTTTACTTTTTCTCTGCGCTTCCTCCTCCTTGTCTGTACTTCCTCCCCAGGCCGAGTGGCCAGGGCGTTTCGCGCCCCCCTGAATCGACTGTAATTAATGCAATGAATTGCCGCCGCAAATCAGTGCGCATGGACCAAAGGATTCACCAGATACTCTGTGGGTCTGCGTCCGCGACCGTGCGAGTCGGCCTTTTGCGGTTGTCCAAGGATGTTGCGGTCTGTCAGAACCGTCAGGAGCTGGTCCATCCTCTTCGAGCTGTTGATGCCGCGGTTGGCCTTGAGACAATCCGTCCGTGTGAACCGATCCAACTTGCCGGCCTTGATCCACTCGAACACCCGCTTCGCGTCGTCCGAAGCCTGATCTCCGCCCATCAGCTGCCACGCCGCTACTGCGTGCTCGATCAAGAGACGGGCCAAGTCAATCGCGGCTTGGAGCGTCGCATCGCTGACGACGGTCTGATTAACTCCATGCTCGGACACATGCATCAAGCCAGCGATTCGAGCAGTGAACCCGGGTAGCTTCCCACCCCACCCCGAGATTTCGTGCAACTTCTCGCTTGGCCGCATCAGCTGTTCCACCTCTGCTCGAAACCCCGCAAACACCTGCTCCGCCTCAGGAGACAATGTCAGAACGTGCGGAACTGGGAACCGCTCTGGCATCCGCGGCGTGAGAGCGAGCAGCTTCCGGATACAGGCGCAGTAGTCCGCCCCTACCTGCGCCGGGACAGGTGCACCCTGCAGCTTTCGGTACCCCAGGTTGCTTTTCGGAACGGTGAAAAGAAACCGCTCGAGTGCGCCGTTGCCTTGGAACGTGCGCTTGCGACCCATGTTTTGCAAGATGCGGAGCTGTACCGCCAGGGCCAACGTCAGATACGGCTGAAGTTCGATGGGGTCGCCGGACTTCCGATTGATGCGAACGTAGCCCCCGTCGATGCCCTTCAGCAACACATCAATGTTGGCTGCACCCTCGGAGTAGAGCCCCGCCAGCGTTTCCGTGATGCCACCTTCGTCGCTAATGATCGCGAACCGTCCACCCTGTTCGTGCAGCGCAACCGCCAGTGCTTCAGGAGTCAGATCGTTACCGAACAGTCGCGGATACGGAGGCACCTGCGTTAGCTGCGCTTCCAGCTGCGCGATGTGCGCATACAACGTTCTTCGGACGAGAGGATCTTTCTCTTTTGCCGCTTTGCGCCGCTGTGCCTCAATGTGCTGCTGCTCACTTTTCTGCGTCGACTTTGCCTGCAGAATTACTGGGTCCGCGGTCATGCGCTCCGAAGCCTCCCAGTCGACGAGCGGTCGAGTGCATCGATTAAGCACCGCGGTCTTGTTGCTCCCTGGTGGAAGCGCCGTCGCCAAATACAGGTTCAGAGGCTCCTGCCAGTTGGGCTTCAGTTCAATAACGACCTTGTTCGACACTGCAGTCGCTGCAGTACCCAGCGTAGCCATTACTGACAGTGTCTGCGGCACTTCGAACTCAGCTGCGAGCGCCTCGGCGAAGTCTGCTAACGTCTTCGGTAGCAATCTCGCGTGAATATCCGGCGTAACCTGCTCAGAGAAAACGATGGGCGACTCCCATTCGACGGCGGCGCGAATAATTTCCGCCTCCTGGAGCCACTCGAAAGCGCGCTTCGCAACAACGTCGCCAATGAGCTTGGACAGACTGGGCCATCCCGTCACAGACTCGCACGCGTCGATCTTCTTGCGCGAGGAATGTACCGCCTTTACCCGCTCATCTGCCTCCTCATCACCGGCCGCATCGGCGACGGCCTGTACAAAGCGCTCAGCCGCGTCGTCGTTCATACCGCCACGCAGCAGCCCGCCAGATAGCGCCATGGCCGCATCGTTGCGGCCGCCTTGGTTGGGCCAGTGACGGGCGATCAAGGCGACTGCAGCCACCTGGCGCACGGCTTGCTGGAGTGATCCAGCGGCGACGGCAGTGGGGACGCCGAACTCGTCCCACGACAACGCTTCTCCGGACGGATGAACGCTGGGTGGCACTACCGTTTGCGCGCCGGTCGATCGATACTCAATCAGCATCGTCTTGTCATCCCCCTCCTGTTTCGTCGGATCGCGAAATTGACAGGTCGAGCCAAGATCGCCGTCGATCGCATACCACCGATGGGAATTCCGGCTCGCCGCTCGTCCATGGCGCAACTCCGTTGGCGGTAAGAAGCGATCGGCGATCTTCAGCGCGCGGCGGTCGTCGATGTCAACATCGACCAGTCCTTGAGAGGGTGAGCCACACTTCAATCCGACATTGACGTCACCGGAAAAATGGACGTCTATGCCGTCCGCGACGTAGTCACGCTCGGGCCAATTGGTGTCGAACGGCCGCTTACTTTTCGGGAGCAAGGGGATAGGGGCCCAGCCTGCAGCCCCGTATTGATCTGCGGCGTCCTGGACCGAGGTGGCGTTGAAAGTGCTCACGGTGCCGCCTCCCAACCATTCGTCGTACTCGATCCGTCGTCGGCGCTCGTGAACCAGGTGTGTTCTGGATCAGGGACGTAGGTACTGCACAGCGCGCTATCGCCGCTGTACGGCATTGCCTGGCAGTAGACGATCCAACCTCCTGGAACCTGGAGCGCCCAGGTCTTGCGCCAAATGCTCTTGTTCGAAGGGTGTGCCTCAGCTTCGAGTACGCGCACGAGGGCGGGCGCAACCGGTCGAGCTATCGTCACCGATCCAAGTCCAATGTCGTTGTTGTTAGGTGCGCTCATCACTGGCCCCCTTTCGCTTCGACCCAAGCGTTGAAGGCCTCGGTAGAAATCAACACGCGCCGACCGCAGCGGCGTATCACTCGATCAAAGCCGTTCCGTTCAGCGTTGAAGATGAGCCAGCGCAGTCCTGCCTCCGACGGCCGGACGTAGTAGTTTGGAAAACTTCCTACCGTGAGATGAGGCGGGACGACTTGCTTGCCGCTATCAATTGCTGACATTCGACACCCCTTGCGATCATTAGCAGCACACGGCTGCGATATGCGAATTCTCGCTTGGCGCGGTCCAGAATTCAGGTGGGGCGACTTCATATGGTGAACTCGCCCCAGCTGCTGATCAGCAAGTCTTTGAAATGACGCCGGTGGTAATCAGCTAGGGTGACGTGCTCCCAGACCGACATCACCCAAGCTTCCCGTAGCGATATCGAGCTGACTTAGCAGCGTCTGGAGCCCTCCACGCTCTGCATGCGTTGGCCAGCGCAGGCCGAGCCTCTCGAAGTATTCCTGGAGCGTCGCGGGCTTACGCCGAAGGTGCTGAGGAAGCTTCGGGCGGATGTAATCCACCCACTCTTTCTTCGTTCCCGGCATGCTGCGGCGAACGAATGGCACGCTGCGCTCTTTCGCTCGTCGGTCAATCCCGTCCACCTCCGCAATGATGACGCTTTCGATCAAGGTTGTAGCCGATCGCCGCACGCCCCTGTGTCGTGCTTGTTCGAATTCCTCCAGTGCCTCCGGCAAAGCGAAACGACTTTGGTGCGACCATTTGACGAGCTCCCCAAGCGTCGGATATCCGGTGAGCTCGTTGCGTGCCACCGCGCGCTCGATCCTGCGGTGCAGCCATTCGAAGGCGTCAATCCAGCTGTCATCGTCGTCCGGTTCACGCTCGTGCGGCTTGAGACCGCCCAACAGCATGGCGGCCTCCTCGAGCGTGAGTGGCACGTCCCACCAATCCCGATATGTCTCAACCGTTGCGATCAATTCGGGATTTACGGTAGCGCTCGCCGCGATTGAGCGGTGGTCGAAGCGCACCGGTTTCTTGACGATAAAGCCCATCCGCTCATACATGACCGAAGGCTCCTTGATTCAGGCGCTCGAGGACACCGCCTAGGTGATCGACTGACAGGTGGGCGTAGCGCTTGGTCATCTGCAGTGTCTTATGCCCCAGGATCGCCGCGATTTCCAGCGAGGAGGCGCCATTCATCGCCAGATAGGATGCGGCGGTGTGCCGAAGATCGTGCATCCGAAAATCTTCGATGCCAGCCCGGCGCACCGCAGTGCGCCACGGCGTGGTTAGATCGATTGGTTGCGTTGAATCGTTGCCCGGGAACACAAGTCCAACGCGTTGCTTCCGCGTCTTGGCACGATGCTGCAGAATCTCCACGATCGGACCACGAAGTGGTATCCCACGCCGCGTACCATTCTTGGTGTCCCGCAAGGTGATCACCGCGCGGGCAAAATCGATATCACGCCACTCGAGCGACTCAACTTCCCCACGGCGCATGCCCGTTGACAACGCGAGCATGACGAAATCGTACAGGTCCGGGCTCTTCGATTCTTTGCATGCAGTGAGCAATTGCACTCGCTCTTCATCGAGCAGATAGCGATCACGACCGCGCGGCTCCCTCGGCCGCCGTATGCCTTTCACTGGATTTACGTCGGCCCACTGCCAGTCATTTATGGCGACGGAAAAGACGTGGGAGAGTGCCGCGAGATAGCGGACGGTAGTCGCTGGTCCGCAGCGTTTTCTCGCGCCCGCTCCTTTCGTCAAGAGCTCATCGCGGGCGAGCGCTATGTCCGCCCGCGTTACGTCCTGAACGCTCAATGTCCCAAGACGCCTTTTCCACCACCTTAGCTGCCGCTTCGGATTGGCACGGTCACGTTTTTGCGGCAGAACGTGCTCGACATATCGATCAATTACGTCGCCAAGCAAGCGGCGGCGATTGGATTCGCCTGCAAAATGAAAATCGTCGCGAATCAGCGCACCGCGCTCAGCGGCCCAACGCTCCGCCTTGGCGCGATCTCGATGGGTGGATGAAAGGACGCGTCCGCGGTACTTGACGCGAACGCGGTAAGACAATCCTCCGCCGGCGCGGAGGCGCTTTTGAATGCAAGACACGTGACCCTCCTAACGGGATAGCCCAGCGTGGCCGGGCGATGCGGTTAAGTTTTGTCCGCGATGAATTGCGGACCGGGAGGGTCTGCAGGCCTTTCCTCAGTGGGAGGCGGAGACCGACGTCGCGCAGAACCGGCTCCCTAGCTGTTGTGGGTCCGTGTTGCGTCTGCGCGTCGTACCGCAACCCGATATGGAGGTGGGTACAAACGTTTCAAGAGGCACGCCTCGTTGCCAGTGCCCAAATGGGGACCATCGCCGCTCGTCGCTTCGGCAACGAAGCGCAAAAGCCTTTTAAATCATGGTAGGCCGTGCAGGGATCGAACCTGCGACCAACGGATTAAGAGTCCGGAGATCGCCTCGTTAGATATCATATAGTTACGCTCGTTTTTCCCTAATTGAAACGCGAGATTTGCGCCGTTACACACCAGTTATGATCGATCGTTTTAGGGAGAAATGGGTGTCGATCCAAGTCGCTCACCCATGAGTCATCTTGAAGTGAAGAAGGTACGCGCCGATACATCGACGCGTACCCATATGCCGAGTTTACGGAGCGCTCACTCGCGTCTCCATCCTTGGCGCACTGCGATATTGCTCCAGGTCCCTTCCTCGCAGCTCTTCGATCTTCGAATAGTCGATCGAGCCCTTGCGCCAGTAGCGCGTCACGGTCACGCCGCACCCCGCTTCGCTCGAGTGGCTGGTGAGCGCGATCAAGCGCCCCTTTGCGTCGTCGAGCGTTCGTTGCACTTGGTCCGAGGCTCGTTTGGCTTCTATATAGACCTGTGCCGCTTCGGCCCACTCCGCATCGTCGCGCTGGCGGACATCGCCCTTCGAAAGCGGTGGCGGCTGGTCGCTGCGGACGTACTCCATAAACCGATCCCATTCCTGGTGGATGGTGTCCCAAGTCGCGGGCTCGGGCTTCTGCTCCAGCAGGATGCCTTCGTTGCCGTCAAACACATACAGATGGGCGAGCTCGGCTTTACTGACCAAGAGTTGCGTCTGGATCTGCCAGTAGACGTGGACCGGCACCCGGCCGCTACGGGCCTCCTGCAGCAGCTTCGAATCCTTGCTTTTCGGACACTTGATCTCCAGCACGAGGTTTCCGTCAAGCGTGATGCCATCGAGTGAAGCGCTGTACTCGCCGTCCACCAACACCAAGGGCTGCATCAATTGCCCGGTGAGCCCCTCATACGCCTCCCGCGCCGCGGGCTCCAGTTGGGTTCCATGCGCCATCGCAGCGGTTACCTCGGGCTGTGTCCTGCCGGTCCGCACCTGCCACAGCTCGAAAGGTGTCATCCACGGACTCAGGCCAACGACGACCGGGGTCTCCGAGGCATTGCGGTGCGCGAGTCGATGTTGGCGCCACTCCGGGCTGCCTTGAACGAGTTTGACGATGTTCATGCCGCCCTCCGCTGTTTTTCCAATGACGTAATCGCCCGGCTGGCCGAGTGGCTGCT
This sequence comes from uncultured Chthoniobacterales bacterium, assembly GCA_955652855.1. The sequence continues at coordinate 6,932 of CATPCN010000365.1, forward strand.
GAGCTCAGCCAACGCGGCCACGCCGAAATAGTCCAGAACCTTGCCGATGTCGCTGCCGGTCTCGTCGATCAACCGCTCGATGTGCCGCAGCTGCGCGGGTGAGGCCTTGGAGCCGTTGATTGGCGCTACCGGTACCTTGGGTGGGGTCGGCGTGGGATTCTCGACGGGCTTGTCGGCTTCTGGAAGATCTTCGCCTGCGTAGATATAGAGCCCAAGCCCGAATAACGCTGCGGCCTTCACGAGGGCCCGTTGCATCGCAGTGTTCACGGCGAACGAATCCGGATTCGCGATCGCCCTGTTGCGGTGGTCCATCACTGGAAGCTGCATGGTTCTCGATTGCCCAAATGCGGTGACAGTGCAGAACACAATGGCGGTCCCGTCGGCAAGCGTCAGGTATGGGGC
>CATPCN010000366.1 GCA_955652855.1 uncultured Chthoniobacterales bacterium
AGCAACAGACGGTCGTCGCCAAGTCGCCGCCACCACCCGCGCCTGTGCCTGTTGCGCAGAAACTTCCGGCGCTCGAAAAGAACCCCGGCAAGCCGCTCGATCGCGCGGAAATTCAGGCTAACAAAGCTCCCGGATCAGTCACTGCGCCTGCGCAGAACGTCAGAGTTGTGAATCCGGGCAAGCCGGCGACGACAGCGCCACCGCCCGCGGTGCAAGGGGACGCGTTGCGGCCACGCAGTGCAGCGCCCGGCGCAGCCCCATCGGTCATTGTCGCGCCCGCTGCGCCGCAAGCTGGGACCGCGGCAACGCCGGCGCCCAGGCCCGAGACTCGCGGTCAACCGCCCGCTCCGCAAGCGCAGCCGCCAGCGCCGCGTCCGCCCGAGCAACGTGCCGTTCCGCAAGAGCAAGCGCGTCCGGTTCCGCAAGCGCAGCCGCCAGTACCGCGTCCGCCAGAACCACGTACGGCCTCTCCCGAGCAGCGACCGGCACCGCAGGCTCAGCCGCCCGCGCCACGTCCGCCCGAGCAACGTCCCGTTCCGCAAGAGCAACCGCGTCCTGTTCCGCAAGCGCGGCCGCAGCCCCAGGCGCAGCCCGTGCCGGCAGTCCCAACGAAGCCGGAATCCAAGCCGGACACCAAGCGCGACGAAAAGGACAAGGAAAAGCCGCAGGGTTGAGCCACCTAGCAACGCAGCCGCGCGGAGCTGCGTTCGCCGTTCCGCGAAGCGGTCGTGCTTTGTGCGCATATTGCTTCCTCGTGCCTTGTGGCGACGTACCAAGTACGTCGGAAGTCACACATAACGCGGGAGGTTCGCGACCAGATGCAGGCAACCAAGAAAGCGTTGGCCCAATATCGGCGAGACATGGCGGCGTTGAAGCGTGACGTGAGCGCGCTGCAGCGTCAGGTTGCTTTTGCTCCTACGCGAAGCCCACGATATCCCCCAACAAGGCGGGACCTTCCGACTGCCCCGAAAGTGCGATTTGTCCCGAACGGACTTCGGTCGCAACGGAGTCGTCTCGGGCTTTCGGCCGAGGACTATGGAAAACTGGTTGGGGTAAGCGCCCAGTCGATCTACAACTGGAAGCGAGGGCACGCTGCCGCCCGCGTGGAGGGCACTTGGCGCGATTACGGCACTGCGCGGCATCAGCAAGAGAATCGCAAGAGCCCGCCTGGAGCAAATGAGCGCAAGAAGCGCCAAGGGTTCCCGAAAGCGCTGACCGTGTTGTCGATCTTGCCGCTATTCGTAAAAAGCTCTTACCTATAGGAACGAAACGCTCGGTACTTAATTGAGTGGCGAACTCTTTGTTATCGGTGCTTCTCGAAAATGTGTTTCCATTGAGCGAGGGGCCAGAAGCATGCGAACGCAAGCGCGAGGTAGAAAAGCCACCCCAATACCCCATCGGGAGAGAGCCACGCAGCCGCGACGTTCAGTGGTGCGGAATTCGCCCCGTCTAGCCACATGAACAGCCCCATCCAGACAATGCCAGCTATAAGAAGGGCGCTAAAGGTTACAAGAAACGCCATCTAGATCTCCGATTCACGCACTGGGGCGCGCACATGTCGTTGGATTTGTGTACTAGCCTCCGCATGGCTTATTCTCCTGCGGTTAAGTGACGCGTGGACGTAGAGTCATATCTGTAAGAGATAATTCCACGGCTCAATGGAGTGAGCAATGCGGCGCGCAATCACGATCTCTCTGTTATTCAGTACCGTCTCGCTCTTCAGTGCGGGAATCGGGGTGGCGCAAGCGGCTTCGCAGGGAACGCCGGATTACAACAAGATTCACTTGAACGGGTGCCCGGTTCAAGTCACGCCGAGCTGCTTAATGATGACCGACAGAGATGGTACGCCGTACGAGATTGCGTCTGCCCCGGCGCGTTCGGATCCCCATGGTTCTAAAGCGGCCCCGCCCTCGCCAGATCGACACCGGGGCGTGAGCTTGGACGGTATCGTAGCGGAAGGGCGGATAGGGATGTGCAAGCGCGGGATCTTGTTGACTGAGATACGCTGGCACTACACGAAGGACAAGTGCCAAGGCGCTCCCGTCAAGTAGTGACCCGTCCGACGGACGTTCAATGCGGCAATTAGAATTACGCCTCTTCCCTCCGCGCAACGATATTCCATGACAACTATTCAAGTTCTCATCCTTGCCGTGGTTCAAGGAGCTTGTGAGATGCTGCCGGTCTCGAGCTCCGCTCACGTCATCCTGGCGGAGAAGCTCATGGGGCTCGATCCGACGGCACCTGAGATGACGTTTCTCTTGGTCATGCTTCATACCGGCACCATGTTTGCTGTCATAGTCTACTTTTGGACAGCTTGGCGGCAGCGCTACTTCGCGTCCCGTGGCACGTTTTGGCAGTTCGCAAGGCTAGTCGCACTGGCCACCGGACTCACCGGCGTGATTGGGTTGGCTCTGATGGTGTTGATTGAGCAAGTGGCGTTGCGCGGCTCGGCCCACGCCGAAATCGAGTATCTCTTTGGCAACCTTAATTTGATTGCGGGCGGACTGGCGGCGGTTGGGGTCATGATTGTCCTATCGGGAAAGCGGGAGGCGAATTCGCGCGGAGAGGGGGCACTTGGCCCGGCGTCGGCCGCGTGGATCGGAGCGGTGCAAGGGCTGTGCCTTCCGTTTCGAGGATTCTCTCGTTCGGGCGCCACGATCTCGACCGGGCTGTTTCTCAGCCTCGACAAGGCGCGCGTCGAGGAATTTAGCTTTGCCTTAGCCGTCGTTCTCACTCCCGCCGTGATCGCAAAGGAAGGCTACCGGCTGTTAAGGGCACACGAAGCGTTAGTCACCGACGCGGGAGGTCTGCTGCACCTCGCGGCGCCGAGCTTACTTGGCATGGCTTTCAGTTTCCTGGCCGGCCTGGCGGCGCTGCGATGGCTCTCCCGCTGGCTGGAGCGAGGTCGCTGGCATTGGTTCGGCTACTACTGTCTGTTCGCAGCCGTCGCGGTCCTGGCGATCGGGACGCAATAGGCGCCTGATTCCAGGTTTGAATGAATGCTCCCTTAGGGTTCACGCAAAAATAACTGCGCTCTGTTAATCGTACTTTAGTCATTAACGAAGTACCGGTCTTCGCTTTACGTCAGTCATCTTCCGCCGGCGGTAGCCGGTATTAGAGCCATCTCCTGCGTCTGGTCAGTGGCAGGCGCATGTTTTGTCATTTTGTTATAGTGTCGACTTGTTTCCTCTACAGTCGGGACTATAACATTATGAGACCACCCTCTTTCCTGGCAGAGGCACTGCGTCGGCGGCTG
>CATPCN010000367.1 GCA_955652855.1 uncultured Chthoniobacterales bacterium
CGCACCCGCTCCACCGCCATCAGCCGGATTTGTTCCAGCGTCTGATGATCAAAAGATCTGCCGTCTCGTTTCACAAACAATCAGATCACTGTCGTCGCAGAAAGTTCCCCATTTGTCGCCTTAATTATCGACTAGTGAGTAGTATCGAGTACTGCGACGTTTCTGCCGGATCTCGTATCGCGCAACACGATGTCGATACGAACTTCTAATTCGGCGCTGGCGTTGAGCTTGGAACGGTACTGAGTGTGTGCTTTGATATCACCAGGCAGTTGGGCTGCAAGCCAGCGCGCCATGAACATTTCGAACAGGCTCGGCATGTAGAGCATGAAAGGGATAAAGTCATGCTCCCCGCTCTTGACGCCCGGTCCCATATGTTCGAGTAGAAGGCGACATAGCCCGTGCATTGGTTGATAGTCTTCATTGAGCCTGTTGTATAGGCGCGATACACAGTCCCTTGGCAGGCACGGCGTTAGAGTCGCAAGACCGCTTACAGCGCGATACGCTCCCATTACTTTGTGTCTTACGTCCTCGCGAAGTCCCTCCAGTCGCGATGTCTCATGCAGGGTCCATAGAAGTATTCGATTGTCATCGAGGTCCCGGGTGTGGTCCTCGAACGTGCAATGAAGGGACGTCCCCCCTCGCAGCAATGAGCGAATAGTACCAACGACGTCAATCCGCCCTCTTACAGCCGGTAACTCGGCGTGTTCCTCTCGATATCCTCCATATAGGCCACGACGAGCTCGGTCAAGCACGCGATTTGCAAGAATTGAAGCTAGGCGCCCAATGAGGCCATCCATGGTTTCGATGTGGGTCTCACCTCCAAGAAGACGGAAAGACTTGAGGCTATAAGCCACCTCCAGCAGTTCGAACAATCGCGCAACGGGTACTTTAGGTGTTACCCGAAACATGAGATCGGACGTTACCGGGATGTGCCCGACCCAGCCCCTGGAGGTGACGACATTTCTGTAGCCATTGCGCGGACTCGCCCATTCAACGTCGAATTGCCCAGTGCGATCGAGGGCGATTGCGCCGTCCAGCGGCAACACATCCGATCCAAAAGATTCAGGACTTCCTTCGCGCAGTTCGAGGGTGGTCGGCGTCAACTTGAGTCCCGCGAAGAGCGTTAGGCATTCCAAGAGGGGAGCAGGTCTTCGGCGATCTTGCTCCAACGAAACGGCTCGATCTTCGCGGGACTGTCGAAAAAGTATTCCTCTAGGTAAGGCTCGATCTCCCCTTTCCAGACATCTTCGATTGTCGCTGGGAGATCGGCCCCATCCTTCATGAAGAATGAGATGCCAACTTCGTAATGGGGATCGTCGATAGCAGCGTTAATTCCCTTAAGAAGGCTGATAAGGGCGTCCGCCATCAGGCCCTGGCGCTCCAGGTAAACACGCAAAACGTTGTAGTCGGGCGAGAGCGTGACGAAAGTAAATCGACGTCGCAGGGCGTGATCCACCAACGCAATTGAGCGATCGGCAGTGTTCATCGTGCCGAGAATATAAACGTTCGCGGGAATTGCGAGTTCTTCGTTGCTCCCGGCTAACGGAATACGTTTTTCTCGGTACTCCAACAAGTACAATAGTTCGCCCAGAACGCGCGGGAGGTTTGCCCGGTTAATTTCGTCAATGATCATCACGCACGGCGACACGCTTCCGACTCGGGTCGCTTCATCGCAGAACGTGAGGAAGCGACCGCGCTGATATCGGAAACTGAGTTTTCCATCTACGGCTTCGGGCCGAATACCGAGAATAAAATCCTCATACGTGTAGGCGGGGTGGAGTTGAACTACTTCCACGAAGCCCTCGCCCTCGGAGGCAAGCACCCATGCGAGTTTCTCCGCCACGAAAGTCTTTCCAGTGCCGGGTGGTCCTTGAAAGATCATCTGCTTTTTGCGGCGCAGTCGTGAAAGCCAGCTGAGGGCGACTTCTTTGACGATCCCGGTGTCAACGACAAATTGATCAAGGGTGTAGTCCACGGGTGGAGGTGATTTCGATGTCCCATCGATTGGAGACCCTCCCGTCGTAAGGCTGCGCAACTTGTCGACATATTCGGGGTAATCCGTTATGTCTGTTAGCGTCTTGACAACGAACGTTGTGTCATCGCTCAATTGCCACGGACCCACGGCCGTCCAATCAACTGCCCTCACGTGCTTGTATTCGTTGCGTTCCGAACGGAATTCGTACGGGCCCTGAATGATTCCAACTCCAACGAGGGTGCGAGTGCCCTGTTTGGCGAAGATGAGATCACCGGGTTGCATAACCTGTGAGAACTCGAAGCAAGCCAGCATGTCGTTCGTCGGAGTGCCCTCTCGTTCGTAGACCTCGCGAATCTTGTCGGCGATGGCTTGCTTATTGGCATACTCCCGCAGGTCCCCAAGGTCGTCCCACCCGATGGCCGCGATCTTCTCTTTGACGAAATCCGGCCAGAGTCGGGCTCGCTCGCCAGGCGCGATAAGCCACACCTTTTGTGGCCGCGTTGGCGGGGGAACATTCGGGTTGATTGCCGGTGTTCCTGCCGGTGTTGCAACCACAGCCGGGGCGGACACCATCCGATGCGCTGGGTAAGCGGCGTCGAACAAGGGAGCAAAGGGCGCGCCCCAAGCGAAGAACTCTTCTTGGAGATGATTGCCAAGTGTCGTAGCTTCTATTGGCGACAAGTTGCGGGAAATGCTCGCGCCGTCGCCTTGGGGCGAGGATGCAAAGCGGAGCCAATCCTCAAGACTGACAAAGTCCGCGCTACCAGGTGATTGGCGCCATGAGCGGCGGTATTGCCAACCATCCGCAATCAAATGACCGTCAGTTGTTGAAACGACGGCATGATCGAGTTGGGTCAGCTCCGCTCGCATTCGGATCAAGTCGGCTCGGAGCGGTGCAAGTTCTTGCGGCCCGGTCTGGGCCTCTCCAGCTCCGAGGCAGAAGCAGATCTCCACACCCGCCGCAGATACGATAAGCGCATATTGAAGGGCGAAAGACTTGTTCGCGATCTCCTCAGGAAAAATGCAGCACCAAAGCTCTGTTGAATTCCGCCCGTTAGGTGTGGGATGTGATTGGAATGCCCGCATCCTGACGCGAGACGGGTAATGCGAGGCGGCCCATTCTGAAAGCATTTTGAGGCGTTGACGCAGGTCTCGGTAAGCCTCTTGATCCGCTGCCGGAATCTCGCCCCATGGTCTACGAGTCGGATGCCGAACAAACAGAGCGAAATCTGTCTCGGTTAGTTGGATGCTTGACCTTGGCTGAGGTGAAGGAAAATTCCCCCTGCCGCTGACGGCAACTGGCTCACGACCAACCACCAAGTGCTCAAGAGCCTGCGCGATGTCATCCGATAACGAAACACCGCTTGCCTGTGTACCCCATACCGCGCGAGCACTCGTAATGGCCATGAGTTCTTCGGCCGTCGCCAAGACTGAGATTTCAGGATCAAGCAGCCGCTCAAAATGAATGGGTACGGTTGATTGCCCAGTCGTGGAAGGAACCCCTGCGACGCGCCCGTAGCCAATGATTGCGGGTCCCGCACGTCCCTGGCGTAGGAGGAAGACCCGATCGCCAACCTTCGCCAAGTTGCGGCCCAGGAAGCGCCAGTTTTCGGTTGCCGAACCATTGCGCTTCGTCTCATCAACAAGTTTTCGAAGCTCGGAAACCGGCCACCCTAGAGTGGCGTTTTCCGTAGCGGGTTTAAACGTGATAAGAAAAGAGGTCATCGTTGGAGCTTGTGCTGATCCAAATGTGAAGACCAAACAATCTTAAACCGGGCTATCGCTTTGAGGGGGCCAATAGCCGATACCGCGTTCTCAGCCCCCTGTCTCCAGCCTCCCAGTACCCCGACGCTCTCGACCGCTGCGAAGCTGCAATTTCCCATGCGGCACCTGGGCCCCACCTAGTACCGAGCCCGTCGTACTCAGTACCGAGAACAAAGTGCTGTGAGCCAAGCAGGCGACGCGGGCGACCTTCGTTCCAAGCACGACGCACTCTGGCCATTTGCCGAGCGGCGAGAGCCGGAGTAGCTTACGACCGTTCGAAAACCAACACGGAGAACAAAAGTGAACGTCACCATGAGTATCGGTCCACTTGTATCGCTTATCGCCGGGATTCTCATCTTGATTGTGCCACGCATGCTGAACTATATCGTTGCCATCTACCTGATCATCATCGGACTGCTCGGTCTCTTCGGCGCGAACATCCCGCATTTGAAGTAACAGACCACGCGTGGCGGGCGCAGTGTTGATACGACGCCCTCGTGTCATGTACCAAGTACTTTGGACTAAATGCTTAGAACTCAGCTCTGAGCTCGATCGGCGCGACCTGCCAATACCTGCGGCGGAAATCGGCTAGATCGAGTCGCCCGCGTAGGTCTCAGTTCGGTCGGCGCATAATCCCACCGTTCAGTCTCTTGGGGTCACTTCACCCGCACTATTGGAGGTGTGGAAGAAAATTTCAAGAACAGTTTGAACCCGGGACAAGCCCCCGAAAAACTTTTTGGCCCAATGGCTCATTTCTAATTGACAGGGAGTAACGATGTCGGACGACGATCTGAAGGCCGAGCTAGAGCGGCTGCGTAGCGAGAACGCTGCGCTCAAAAAAGGGGCTGCCACCGGCGTCAGCATGAAAGTCAGCGAGAAGGGCGCGCTCTCGATCTACGGGATGGGGCGTTTTCCGGTGACACTTTACAAGGAGCAATGGCTCAAGCTTCTGGGGATGTCCGATGACATCCGGGCGTTCATTGTCGCGAACGAGGGGCAGTTGAAGGCGAAGGAGTGAGTGCTTTGAGTAAGCCCGAAATGACCGGCGCGAGCGACGCCGAGGTCATCGCGCTGCTAAAGCGTTACAAGTGCCCGACGCCATTTCATGAGGTGCGGACGCGGTTTCTGGGCAACATTGCGTCACCCGTCATTGGTGCCTCGCCGATGGAGACGGTCAAGCAGCTGTGGGGTGGAGAACTGCCGGAATTCGACTCCATGGAGGCTGTGAATGAACTGCTCAACGCGCTGGTCGC
>CATPCN010000368.1 GCA_955652855.1 uncultured Chthoniobacterales bacterium
GCGCCGTGCGGAGCGATGGTGAGTGCCGCCGTTGCGAAGTTGCCCTTGACGTCCACCACGCAGATCATCCGCCCAGACGTCGGGGTCGGGAGCGTCATGGAGAATGCGCCGCCCGTTGTGTCCGTGAAAAGCGCATAGTCGGGCGTTATCGAGTCGACCGTATACGTAGTCGTTACGGTGCGTACGGTCCCGGTTACTGGCCCAGTGAATGCCGCGGGCGCCTTCACTACGCCGTTTGCTGTGATCTGGATCTGAGTGCCCGCGTCGTTGTTCCACCAGAGGTCGCCGTTGCCCGAGTAGAGCGCGTCGATATCCGAACCGAGTGATGGGTTCGATACCTGCTTATTGAGGCGTACCGTCCGGAGCCCAGTCGCGTTGAAGCCGACGAATGGGAAGTCTGCATTGACCGTGATGCTTGACACGCCGAGCGTTTTGCCGTTGCCCGTCGTGTGGTCGTGCCCGTCGATGACGGTGTAGAGCGCCGTGTAAATGCGCGACGCCCAGTCTGGACCGGGGTCCGTCAGGACCACCGGGACGACGATCGTCATCAGGGGCGAGGTGATAGTGTTGGCCATTCAAATCACCAGGAGGTCACACGTGCACGGCGCGGACGCGTTGAGCACAATCCATTTCGTCGGGTCGGGCGAAAGGGTTGCGTAGATGCTCGCCGCGGCGAGGTTGTTTTTGTTCGTGAAGCCGCCGAGAAAAAAGCTCAGGTAGTTGCGTCCGAGCCCGTGCGAGACGGTGTTCGCTCCGGCGACGAAGGCCGCTTGCTTGATAAACTGGCCGTTCAGGACGACGTTTCGTGTGATCGAGTCGAGCGTCTCTCCGAGCGAGTCTTGGATCAGATTGAGTACGCGATCGGGCGTTTGCACCGTGCGGAAGGGGCGAATTGCGGCAGGCATCGTTCACCACCCGAACGGTCCGAAGGCGCCCCATGCGCCCATCCCTATTGGCCCCGAGCCAAGCATGTCGGCTATCTGACCGGGCTCCGAGTCGTCACGCGGCGCGGCCTCGCGAAGGATGCGCTGGCGCAGCTGTTCCTTCTGCTGGAGCAGGAGGTTCGCCGTCTCCAGAGACTCCTCTTTGATGAGCGCCTTCGCCGCGACGTCGAGCACGACGTACTCGTCCCATCCGTTGATCGTGAGCCACTGGGCGTCAATCGTCGCATCGGGCGACAAGAGCCGCGGCATCGTCGGAACGTAATTAAGCATGTACGAGCCACCGCTCGCTTGCGGGGGCAGAATTTCAATCTCATTTCCTCGCAGGTCCCATGCGCTGGGCATCTGCCCGTATTGGAGGCTGATTAGCGGCGTCGTGAACCGGCTGCGCTCAAGCAGGTTTGCGAGACGAGCAAGGCGCATCCAACGCACTCCAGGTGACGGTGAGAGCTGCCACCAGAGCCCGCGCGGCTGAAAAAAGTCGGGCACCTGCGTCGAGGGGCCCACGAGAAGCGTGTTGAGCGGAGGGTCGCCGCCCGCCAGCGCGAACGTGAAGCGCTTTACGTTGTAGTCCTGATAGGTGGACGTGAGCGTGCCGTAGAGCTCCTGCACGCTCGCATTCACCATCGAGAGCCACTCAGCGGCCAAGATGGTCGACGCGTTGACGCGATCGCAGCGCTGTTGCGCGGCGAGGATCATGTCAGACGCGGCGACCATGGCCGGATTGCCTTACTGCCAGAGAAGGGCGAGCGTCTCGACTCCGGCGCTATTGATCACGAAATTCGCCACCGATGCGGCGGTGAACGACAGCGAGAATGGCACAGCGGGGTGCATGAGAATTCCCGTGTCTCCCGCGATGCCCTTGATCGTCTTCGCGTTCGCGCTGCCAGCCGGAGGGACCACCGTCACGCCGACCGCCGTAGGGGGCACCGTGACCGTGTTCGCCCCACCCGCCAGGGTAACGGCCCCTGGCGCGATGCCGGTGGCATTCACCGTCGCGAGATTGAAAATTGGACCCGAAAAGCCGTCGCCAGTGAGCGAGTAGGCAATGGTCGAGGTGACTGATTTCGCCATGATTTATTTCCCGCGGTGAGGCATGAGGAGCAGCGCTGAGTGCGAGGGTCCGGCCTCGTCGCCGGGGGGCGAGTCGTCGCCCCCAGTGAATTCCATGACGTCTTTGAGGGCCTCGAAGGCTGCGTCGGCGTCGTCGCCCTTGAGCGCGTCCATGAAGACTTTCATGGCGGCGGGGCCATCGCTGGCTCCGCCGTCGTCGACGTCTTCGGGATCGGCTGCGTCCCTCTTCGGTCGATCGAAGAGGCCCATCAGACGATTCCGCTTCGCTTGAGTTCGAAGCCCACCCAGAAGCCCGTCGAGACCACCGGGTCGACCAGCGCGCCCGCGCCCGTCCGCCACCGAAGCCGAATGGTCTGGAACGTGATTGCGGGGTTATTCCCTGGCATCGTGCCGATCGCTGCGCTGGTGCCAGACGTCACGTTGGCGTCAAAGAAGGGCGAGATCGCGTTGACTGCGCCCTGGTCGGTGAGCTGCGCCCACGGGGACATGAGCGCGAAGTAGGGCTCGTCCAACGTGAAGACGTACGTCCCGACTCCCGTGTGCGGCTGAAGAACGATCGCGCCTGCTGGCCCGATGCTTTTCTGCGCGCCCTTCAGTCGGGTGTAGGGGGTCGTGGCGACGAGCGCCCCCGCGGCCGTAGGCTGGAAGCCCACGACGTTGGCGGCGCCGTCCAGAGCGACGAAACCCTGAATCAGGGTGATGTCGTTCTCGTAGTGACCATAAACCTGCGAGGTGAGGCCGGTTCCCATGGTGGCCTCAGGCTGCGAGCGTGAAGTTGATATTGTCGCGGGGGACGCGGGGGACGCAGTTCGAGTAGCTGTAATAGTACGCTTGCATTCCGTCCGAGGCGGCGTTGCGAAGGAACTCCAGCCCGTCGGAGTTCATGACGGTGACCGGGTCTCCAACGCTGATGAACTCCCATTTCGCAATGTCCATTCCGGCGGCGAGCGTAGAGGGACACGCGTAGTCGGGCAGGACGTCGACGGAGCCGTTGGCGCCAATGATCTGGACGCCCTTGAAGCCGATGTTCGGCGAATCGCTTGGACCGACCTCGAGGAAATTGACCATGCCGCGCGCGGCAATCGAGCTCACCAGGTCCGAGTAATGCTTGTAGTTCAGGAAGATTTGCTCGATCGTGCCGCCCTTTTTCGCGACCACGTTCACACCTCGAAGCAACCCCTCTTCAATTGGGTAGGACGAGGCGTCGAAGCGACTTCCGGCGAGGAAGTCCACCATCTTGCTTCGGTTCAGGCCATAGCAGTTATCCGCGGCGCCAGGAGCGACAGCCGGAATGAAGTGCTGGAAGCCAGAGATTACGGTCCCGTAAAGCGTGCCCGCAACCTGGACGTCGCCTCGGTGCTGAATCCAATCGCTGTTCGCTGCGGTCGGAATGCCATCGTTCGCGTCGTTCAGGTTGACCGCTGCGCCCGCAGCATTGCCGACCTGGAAGGTCCCCGCGTCGAGATTGACCCCGATCACAAACCACCCGTGACCGTTCGCGCCGAGCGCCCGGGGCGTACCGCCGCTCGTCGTCAGAGACGCCGTGAGCTCGTCTCCCTGAGAGAAGTACACCGCGTTCTCTGCGTTCAGGAGTACCATCGTGCTCGTCGCGAAGCTCGGCATCTGAGTCGCGTTGCCGACCTGAGCGAGGGAGCCAGTCCCGTCGAGGTAGAGAAAATGCTGGAGCCGGTTGCTCAGGTTTTCGATGAGCGCGTCAATCTCCAGCCCCTTGATTTCGACATACGCGTTCTCGTTCCCGATTGAGCGCTTGAGCGACTCGTTATCGAGGTTGACGAACCCGTATTGGTGCATCGTCGGCACCTCGAACGCGGCAACCTGGCTATTCGAGTTTGCCGATCGTGTCTGGGCCTGCGTGAATGAGCCAGCCACGGCCGCCGTGTTCGCGTATTTCAGCGGGACGTGGTAACCGCGGGTCGCCGAGCTTGCGCCGGCAATATCCTTCTTGGGCATCAGCCCTAAGAGGGCGCGCTTGGTGTAGGTGAGGTCTTCGAGTCCGTCCGCGTAGCGTTGCTTGAATAGTGCGTCGAGCGTCGTGTAGTTGGAGGCCATGGGCCGAGTCCCGTTCGCGGGGCCTCAGCTAACGGGCGACCACCTTGGTCACGTACGCCGGCTTGAATCGCTGGCGTCCAGTCGGCTGAAGCTGTGTCGCCGCGGCGCCCGCTTTCTTGGGTGGCGCTGAACCCGGGGGACTCACTATTTGCTTGGGTTTGGCGTTGCCACCAAGCAATGACGTTGCTTTTTCAGCATGCGCCGCTTCCGCCTCATCCGCAAGCTTTTTCGGATCAAGAATTACGCCCGTCTTCTGGTGGTGCTCGAATTGAGCCTTATAGAGCTCTCTTCCGAGGTCGAGCCCTTGAAGCTCCGCGGCGTATTTCAGGTAGGGATATCCCTGCGCAAGGACAGGGGCGATCTTGACTGCAATGTAGGAGTCGACCTGACCTTGCTGAGCGGCGCGGGCTGCGCTTGCCTGCGATTCCCGCATTTCCCTCTCGTACGCGTCCAGCCGGGCCCTCAACTCCAGATTGGATTCCTGCGCCTTCTGCGCCGGGTTCTTCACAATGTCGCCAAGGATCGCGTCGAGCACGTGCTGCTGGTGGATACCGAGCGACCGGAGCACAGCGAGCGGATCACGCTGGGCGGCCTGAACGGCCCCCTCCAGGGTCTTCACGCGCTCGAGCGCCTGGGCATGCTGCGCGCGCTCGGCGGCGAGGGCTTGGCGCTCTGTGGCGACGGCTTGCTTGTCGGCGGCAACCCGCGCCTCGGTGCGGTGGAGACGGGCGAGCCGCTTGACGGCTTCGGCCTCCGTGAGGGGCGCTTCGACCTTGGCTTCCGCTGGCGCCCCAGGTATCTTCGCCGCGTCCACGTCGAGCGCGTCCGCGACTAAGGGCTCCCCGGGAGGGGGGCTCGCTGCAATGGTGATAGCGGCAGGCTCC
>CATPCN010000369.1 GCA_955652855.1 uncultured Chthoniobacterales bacterium
CGATTCGGTCGGCAGTTTGTCGGCCTTGAGATGGTAATAAAGATATTTGTGCTCGCAGTAAACGACCGGATCGTCGATCGCGACCGCCTCGATCAACATCGTGTAGGCGTCTTCGACTGTCGCCGGCGTCATCACGACCAGGCCCGGATAATGCGCATAGAGCGATTCCATTGATTGGCTGTGAAACGGGCCGCTCCCTTTCGTGCCGCCGGAGGGCAAACGCACCGTGATCGGCACCGGCACATTCGTTCGCCAATAATGCGTGCCGGCATTATTCAAGATTTGATTGAGCGCGATACTGGAGAAATCCGCGAACTGCATTTCGACAATCGGTCGCATCCCATGAAGCGCGGCGCCAATCGCGGTGCCCACCATCGCGTCTTCGCTGATGGGCGCGTTCAAGACGCGCCCCGGAAATTCTTTGGCGAGCCCTTTCGTAGCTTTGAATGCGCCGCCGAAAGTTCCACCGACATCCTGGCCGTAAATGAAAACGCGATCGTCTTCGCGCAATACCTTCGCCTGCGCTTCGCGGATCGCTTCCAGATAGGTGATGCTCATTCGGCGTGATCAACAAGGTCGCGCATCGAAATGGCGCACCAATCTTCTTCGTCCGCTTCCGGCACGGCTTCCTTTTGCGCTGTGGATACGGCGCGCTCGACTTGAGCCGCGGCATCGTCGCGCCATTGACGCAAAGTTTCCGCGTCGGCGAGACTAAGATCGACAATGAGTTTTTCGGCGCGCTTTAAACAATCTTGCGCGAAAGATTCGCGGCGAATTTCTTCCGTGATGTAACTCGCATCGTCGTGCTCGCCGTGACCGGAGAGACGCAGGACCGATGCGACCACTAGTTGTGGCGGACGACCGGCGCGCGCCCGTTTCACCGCGCCGCCGATAACGTCGAGACAAGCGCCGAGATCAGTTCCATCGACATTGTAACCTTCAAAGCCATAACCTTTGGCACGATCGACAAGTTCCGCGCAGGCAAATTCGCGATCGTTCGGCGTCGAGTAAGCGTAATGATTGTTCGTCGCGACAACGACGAGCGGCACTTGCTCGACCGCCGCGACATTCAATCCTTCGTGCGTCGCGCCGCATTGCATGCCGCCTTCACCGATTGTGGTTAGGCCGACAAAATTCTTTTCGCCTTTGAATCGTTTCGCCATGAGCGCGCCGACTGTCACCGAAATCATCGCGCCGAGATGACTGATCATGGCCAGCTGGCCGTCGAGCGGTTTGCCACGATGAATGTTCCCGTCGCGTCCGCGCATGGGACCCTGGCGCGAGCCGAGATAGGTACGCGCAACATCGACAAGCGGTTCGCCGAATGCCGACCGTCCCGCTTGATCGCGAATGAGTGGCGCGAAGATGTCGCCTTTTTGCAAAAATAATCCGCACGAAACGCTGATCGCTTCCTGGCCGCGGCCGATGTAAACGCCGCCCGTGATCAGACCGCCGCGATAAAGACTGGCGAGTTTGTCCTCAAGCGTTCGCGCGAGCAACATCCAACGAAACGCTTCGAGGAATCGATCATGCGGCGCGCGCTTTGATGTCGTCGATTTTTTTCCTTTGCGCGGCGCCGTTTGAAGCATCCGAGCATTTTAGCCAAGATCGACAATCGCGCGCAAAATTTTTTGTCGCGCTAATTATATGTCGATCTTATTGCCTTGCCGCGAAACTGCGTTTCGTTTCGGCGCCTTCGAGGGGGAAATGTCGCTGCGTCGCGCTTTGTCCGCGTCCGTTCAAGGCCGGTTCGGTCGAAGCTTCATGCGGCGCGGTCAATTTCATCCCGACAATTTTGCTCACGCCGCGTTCTTCCATCGTCACGCCATAAAGAATGTCCGCCTTGGCGATCGTGCGCTTGTTGTGCGTGATGATGACAAATTGGCTCTGCGCAACGAAGCGCTCGAGCACGCGGATGAAGCGGTTGATGTTGCTCTCATCGAGGGGCGCGTCCATTTCATCGAGAATGCAAAACGGACTCGGCCGCACCATGTAGATCCCGAAGAGCAGCCCGACCGCTGTCATGGCGCGTTCGCCGCCGGAAAGGAGCGAGATGCTTTGCAATTGTTTGCCCGGCGGTTTCGCCGTGATCTCGATGCCGCAGTTGAGCGGATCGTTTTCATCGAGCAGCAACAAGTCCGCGCGGCCGCCCCCAAAAAGTTCGCTGAACATCTCGCGGAAATTTGTGCGCACCTGCGCGAACGTTTCGGCGAAAAGCTTTTGCGTTGTGTTGTTGATTTGAATGATGACATCGAGCAATTCGCGACGCGCATTGGTCAGATCGGTGTTTTGCGCCTCGAGAAAACGGTGGCGTTCTTCTAGCTCGTCGTATTCCTGAACGGCATCGAGATTGACCGGCCCCATGTTGTCGAGCTGGCGCGTAAGATCGACAATAAGCGTTTCGAGATCGCCCGTTGCCTTAGCAACCACGGCTTCTTGCTCCGAAGCTTCGTCTGGCTTGGCGCGGCGTTTCAATTGCACCTGAAGTGTCTTTTCGAAAGCAACTTCGTCCTGCGAAAACGCGCGGAGATCGACTTGATAACGTCGCGAAACATTTTCGACGAGATTGTCGAGCTGAAGTTGCAACTGCGATTGGCGCACCTGTTGTTTGGCGCGAAGATCGTGAAAATCATTGAGCGAATTTCGTGCGCCGCGCAGCTCCGTTTCCTCCGCCGTGGTCGCTGAAAGCATGCTCCCGCGCTTTTCGCCAATGGCCGCGATTTTTTTCTCCACGACGGAGACTTCCGCGCTTTGATTCTTAATCGCGCTCTCCGATTCGCTCGATTCCTTTGCCTGAAGCGCAAGTCGTTGCTCGTAAGTCGCGATGTCCGCCCGGCGCGCCGAAATCAATTCCACGAGTTCGGCCTTGCGCGCAGTCATCGGTTGGCGGCGGCTGATCAGATTCTCGTGGCGCTGTTCTTCGGTCGCGAGCTTCAGCCGCAGCTCATTGAGTTTTTCATTCGCCTCTTCTTCCTGCTGCCGCGCGGAGTCTCGCGCTTTTTCCGATGCCAACTGCTGCGCTTCCATGTCAGCAAAACTGGTGCGATGAGCCGCGAGCTCTTCCTCGAGTTTGGCAATCCGCTCGTCGGCGGTCTGAATTTGTTGCTGAAGCGCCGCCTTCTCCACGTAAAGATTTTCCAGCTTCTGTTCGGCTTCGGAAATGCCACGCTCGATCAGAGCAATTTCATTTCCGGCCGCAGAATGCGCGAGGTGCGCGGACTGATGAGTTTTTCGTGCCTCTTCCTGCTGACGCACCGACGTGTCGAGCTGCGCTTTGTTTTGGTCGCGCTTTTGTAGGAGCATGTCACGCTCGCGCGCCAACGTCGTTACCTCTTTGGTCAGCGCCGCGATCTGCGCTTTTCTTTCCAGAAGTGAGTCGGCTTTCTTTGATGCCTTCCCGCCAAAGATCACGCCTTCGGTCGACAAAAATTCTCCGGAGAGCGTCGCGATCGGAAATTCTTTCGCGCGCCGTTTTAATTGCCAGGCCGCATCGAGGTCGCGGACGATGACAACATCGACAAGCAGTTGCCTAACGAGTGGCGCGAGAGCCTCTGGCGCTTTGACCTTGTCCGCGGCCCATCCCAGCGCGCCTTCGGGTAAAAATTGTCGTGGCTTTTCCGATTTGGCGGCGGCAAATCCTGGAACAACGAGCGCGGCCTGGCCGAGCTTCTTTCCGGAAAGCGTTTTGATAATTTCGGAGGCGAGCTCATCGCTTTGCAGAACAACGGCATGAATCGTTCGGCCAAGAGCAGCTTCGATCGCCGCGATGTATTCGCGCTCCACGTCCAATTGCGAAACGAGTGGACCGAGCAACGCGCGTCGAATGCGCTTGGGATCGTCCAGCCCGCGCAAAACCGCGCGCGATCCGTGCTCTAGCCCTTCACCTTCTTCATTAAGCTGTCGCAAGATTTCGAGACGCGATTCTTTTTCCGAGATCGTGCGCTCAATTGCGGCGAGATTTTTTTCGGCGTCGTCCAACGATTGTCGATGTTGCCGCAATTCGTTTTCGGTGACTTCCGATTCCTTGCTCAAAAGATCGAGATGTTTTTGATGGCCCTCGGCGGCCGCGCGCGCTTCGGCTAATTTCCGCCGCGTTGTTTCACGAGCGGTTGAAGCTTCGGCGATGGTTGCGGCGAGGTCTTCCACGCGTGCCGACGTGGTCTCGCGTCGCAGAGTAATTCCGGCGATTTCGTCTTCGAGCGTGGCAAGCCGGCTTTCAAATTTCGAAAGGACGCCTTGCAACGTTTCTAATTTTTTGTCGCATTCCGCGCGCTCCGCGCGAAACTGCGCCGCCTTTGCTGTCAGCTCTGCGACATCGCGCTGTTCGGTTTCAAGAAGCTCGCTAGTTTTCCGAATAAGCGCCTCGGCCTCGGAAAGTTACGATGCCTGTTAGCTGCGTTTCGTCTCCGCCGTGGCGATATCGCGCCGATATCGTTCGATCAGCTCATTCGTTTCCTCGGCGCGTTGTTTATTGAATTCGATGCGGCTGCGGTGCGAAGCCATCTCCCTTTGCAGACGTTGTGCTTCGCCGCGTGCCTCGTTGATCTGCGCATCGATTTCATCGAGGGCGCGTCGTCGTTCGGCCAATTCATTTTCGCGCATGTCGATCTTGCCGTGCAGTTCGCGCTCTGATTTCTCCAGCCGCGCAATCTCGTCGCGAGATTTCGCGGATTCTGCTTCGAGTTCGTTGAGTTTTCGCCGCGAATGATGCGTGTCGAGAACGCGCAGATCGGCATGTAACGCCTGATATCTTCGCGCTTTGCCCGCTTGCCGTTGGAGTGAGCCGATCTGGCGTTTTACTTCCTTGATGATGTCGCCGATGCGCAAAAGATTCGCCTCGGTCGCTTCCAATTTGCGGAGCGCTTCGCGTTTTTGCGCTTTGTATTTTGTAATCCCGGCCGCTTCTTCAAAAACCGCACGTCGATCTTCCGGCCGCGAACTCAGCAGCAGATCGATCTTGCCCTGTTCCATGACTGAGTAGGCGCTGCGGCCGACGCCCGTGTCGGCAAACAAGCTGCAAATGTCGCGCAAACGGCACGGCGTTTTGTTGAGTAGATACTCGGAATTGCCGTCGCGAAAAACGCGGCGCGTAACGCGAACTTCATGCCAGTCCACGCTCAGCTCGCCCGCGCAGTTGGTGAAAGTGAGCGAAACTTCCGCGAAGCCGAGCGGTTTGCGACTGTCGGCGCCGTTGAAAATTACATCGGCCATTTCCGCGCCGCGCAGCGCTTTGGCTGATTGCTCGCCAAGCACCCAGCGCACGGCATCGAGAACGTTGGATTTGCCGCAGCCGTTCGGACCGACGATTGCGGTCACGCCTTCGTGAAAATTGAGAACGGTTTTATCGGCGAACGATTTGAAGCCGAAAAGCTCGAGCGATTGAAGATGCATGCGCTATTCGTGCAGAGTCAGATTGCAACTAGATACAATGCCAGAAAGCCCGTGACAAGCCCTATTCCTACAATTTGAAGGGCTGCGATCCTGTCCTAATACAGCATGTTGGGCTTGGGCGTGCTTTGCTCGTCTGAATTAGCAGCCGTATTACTCAAGCCCGCCGAAGCCTAACCCGCAAAAAATACAAAACTGATGCACCAAGAAGGATTGCTCCGATTTTGGCAAATTTGTCCCAAGGTTGTGTGAGCCAAAATAGCCAGAGAATGGCCATGATGGCGAGCGCGGGAACAATCTGCATTCCCGGAAAGTTTAACGATCGTTGATCTGATTGCATGGTACGCCGGACCACCGACCAGACTCCGGCACAGCAAAGCAAATACATCAGCAAGACCGCGACGTCTGATAGAACGACAAGTCCTTCGAACGTCGAACAGACCGACAGAATAAAAGCAATCGTCGCGTAAGCCGCGATCGCGACATCGGGCGAGCGATAACGCGGATGTACATGTGCAAACCACGCAGGCAAAACGCCATCGCGTCCGACAGCAAAGAGCATTCGTGGCGAGCTGAGAATATCACTCGTTATAAAACCAAAGGCAGAGATTGCTGCGCCGATGACCAGAATCGTGCGACCGGCGCTTCCTAGAAATTGCGACGCGGCTTCGGCTAGCGGCGTATTCGGATGGTTCGCGAGGTCGCCTCCGAGCGTCCCTTGCGCAACGATTTGGATCATCAGATAGAGGACCGTTGTCACACCAAGAGCAATATAGATCGCGCGCGGTACCGTCCGCGCCGGATTCTTCACTTCGCCGCTCGGAATCAAAGCGACTTCAATGCCGACAAAGGCGAAGATAAGGCGCAGAACAGTATCGCCGAGCGCCTTGCTTCCGGACCAACTCGGCCAGCCGATGTTCGCCGGGTGAATGAAAAAGATTCCCACGCAAATGAAAAGTAGCAGCGGTAGAAGTTTGGCTACGGTCACAGCTCCGACTGCTCCGGCACCCGCGCGAACGCTGCGGATATTAATGATCGCTAGCAAAGCGTAAACGAAGAACATAACGACCACACGCACTACCGGATTGCCTAACGATGGGATCAATCCCGCGACGGAATTGACAAGAACATTTCCGACGCCCGCGACAGCGGAAATGGCAGTGATTCCGTAAAGCACGCCAGCCAGAAACCCGAGATAGCGACCGAATGCGACTTCGACGTATGCGTAAAGTCCGCCCGTGAGTGAAACTCGACTGCCGGCAATCGCAAAGCAGGTCACGAACAAAACCATCGCGAGCGCGCAAGCGATAAATGCGAATGGCGCCGCTGCTCCCAGTCCCTTTGCCACCAGAGCGGGTAAAACGAAAATGCCGGCGCCGATGGTGGAGTTAACGATGTTCGCCGCCAGCGCTGGAACGCCAAGCGCGCGAATGAGGCCGTGTTCTTCTTTCGGCGTCGCCGTCGCAATCATCCGCGCACGCTGAGGCAGAAATTTGTTCGAAGCAAGATCGACATTTTCGCGGAACGAAAAACTGGTTAGGTTCAGCGGATCATGCGCGCAAGTCATCTCGAAGATTATTATTCATTCCTGCGGTTCCCGAGTGTTTCAACGGACGACGATTACTCCGAAAAAGTGAGCGAGTGCGCGCATTGGCTCGTCGAAAAATTGACGGGCATCGGCCTGGAAACGCAGTTGGTGCCGACACCGGGTCATCCAGTTGTCTGGGCGCGCAACAAACATCAAGTCGGCCGCAAGACCGTTTTAATTTACGGCCATTACGATGTGCAGCCGCCGGACCCGCTCGAGCTGTGGGATTCGCCGCCGTTCGAGCCGGTCTTGAAAGATGGCTACGTTTTTGCGCGCGGCGCGACCGATAACAAAGGCCAAATCCTTTCGCACATTCTCGGCATTCAGGAATCGCTCGAGCAAAACGGCGACCTGCCGGTCAATGTCGATCTTGTCATCGAAGGCGAAGAAGAAGTAGGCAGTGCTAACCTCGGAAATTTTCTCTCGCAGAATCGCGATGCGTTGAAGTGTGACGTCGTGGTCGTTTCCGATACAGGAATGATTGCGCGTGGTGTGCCGACACTCGGCTACGGTTTGCGTGGCGTCGCCGCGCTCGAGTTAAAGGTGACGGGCGCGAAGATGGATTTGCATTCCGGCATTTACGGCGGCGCCGTCGCCAATCCGATCACGGCGCTCGCGCAATTGCTCGCCACCTTGCACAATCGCGACGGTCACATCGCCATTCCCGGTTTTTATGATGACGTGTTGCCGTTGGAAGATTGGGAGCGCGAGGCGTGGCGAAAATTACCTCTCGATCCGGACAAAGAAGTGCTCAAAGAAACGGGCGCGCCCGCATTGTTTGGCGAGAAAAGTTACAGCACGCTCGAGCGACTCTGGGCGCGGCCCACCGCCGAGATCAACGGCATCGGCGGCGGTTATCAGGGGAAGGGAACCAAGACCGTGATTGCGAGCCACGCCATGGCCAAGATCACATTTCGTCTCGTTCCAAATCAAAAAGCCGACAACATTGTCGATCTTGCCAAGAAACATTTGCAGAAAAATTTGCCGCCCGGCGTGACGCTCGAGCTGACCGGCGGTCATAATGGCCCGTGGTATTTGACCGATCCGAAATCGAAGTTTGGCGAAGCGGCCCAGCGCGCTCTGCGCAAAGCATTCAATCATGACGTGGCGCTCATTCGTGAAGGTGGAAGCATTCCGATCGTTTCCGATTTTCGAAACATTCTCGGCGCGGAAACATTGCTCTGTGGTCTCGCCTTGCCCGGGTGTCGCGCGCATTCGCCTAACGAAAACTTTCCGCTGGAGAATCTTGATGCCGGCATTCGCTTGAACAAAGCAATCCTGCAAGAGATTGCAGGTTAAGCGCTCCCTCATGAGACTCAGGACGTGGTTCGTTTTTGTGATCGCGGCGCTTTGCGCTTTCGCGGCGACAAGTCAGCCGGCCGAAGAGTCGTTAGGCGACAAGATTAAAAAAATCTTCGAGCCCACGCCGACGCCAACACCGCAC
>CATPCN010000370.1 GCA_955652855.1 uncultured Chthoniobacterales bacterium
CTAATTTACTCAGCTAATTCGCCGTTGACTCGAATTTCCCCAGATCGGAAACTGGCGCGACCTTTTGCATAGATAATCTGCAAAGGATCTGTAAAGGCGCCGGTCTAAAGTAATTTTCAAAAGTGGTGTACTGCGATTTGGCAAGTAGGTTCCCGTATAACTGTTGTTATACCCGGCAAAGAGGAGCCCACGGCATCGCCTGCGCCCACGAAAACGCCATGACTCGCGTCCGTCTAACCAAGCGATGCAGCCAACGGCCCCTTATCGAATGACCGCCAGCGTGTTTGCCCCCGACCCCGCCCGCGGCTTATCTCTTTCTCGTTAGATCGAGTGATGTAATGGTACGGATCTTACTCTCGCTGGTTGCAGGAGCGGCAACGTTTTTCGCTATTGGCCTTGCCATTTCATTGACGGGCCCCCATTCAATCTTCGGCGTCGCTCGGAAGCACCACAAACGTGATCGACAACAAGGATCCCACTAGTTCGACATTTTACAAAGCTTACAATCCCGGCGCGGCCGTAATGAAATATCGGGTCGTCTACTTCGAATATCTTAATTAATCTTTCGCTTTCCTTGTCGTTACCAGTTGCACGTTGCGATCGATCGGTTTATCGGCCAAGTGATCGATCAACAGCTCGAAGAAGTGTTCGAGTAGCGGCCGCGCCGCTAGTTATTCGCCACGGCGGATTCGTCCTTTGGCGAATTCGTTATCAGGACTTCACAGAAGATAACGGAGCAAACGAAGTTCTTGAGGCGAGGAAAAGAAAATTCTTGGTTACCTTCGCCTCCGGCCTGGAGGCCCTACGGGCTGGAAGTGTTTCCTTCCGTTGAACAACTGCATCATAAGCGGCTTATGATGGCGGCCACATCGCTCCAAGAGAGCCGGTGAAGATGTCGATCTTAGGTCAGAAGTCAGAGATCAGAGGTTGGAAATGGACGCGTATCTTCCTCAACTCAAACGAGCTTGTTGTAATCCTCGTGACTTCCATCCACACCCACTCAACGGACTCGCCAATAAGATGGCCGATCGCCCGATGGTGATCCCCTATTCGCACTGAGAAACGATTGCCGGTGCCACCTTTGAGTTTCTTAAAATCGAGCGACGGATGATTATGATCGCGTTTCCAAAGTTCGTAGCTCCTCTTCGCACGCGCCCTAACGTGGGCCGGAAGCACGTCGTGAAGTTTCCAGAAACGGCGAGTGCATTTTGATTTCACTGGCCTTCAGGCCAGTCGCGTAGTTTTCCTGCTGCACGTTCCCGCTCAGCTTCTTCAAAAAGGAAATCTAGTTTCCCCGAGGCGGCGTCTTGCTCCATCTGCTTATCCCACGCCGCGTTGTCTTGTTCTGAAACGAATGCCGCCAGCTCAGCTAATTCCTTTGGCGGAAGCTGACGCACTGCGCTCTTAATCTCCGTCAAGCTCATGTCAGGAGTTTACCGGGCTCGTCGTCGAATTTCAACCCGGGTCTCACCGCCGTTGCGTTGGCTTTGGGTGTTGGACGGCCGCCGTAGCAGCCACCGCGATCAGAAGGTGGGCGCCGCGCAACCTAAACCAAGTTTGTAATTGAAAACCTTGAGCTGCTCGATGTGGATTTGATCCGAAGTTTCATCCTTCATTAACAAACTGAGCGTCTCTCAGGCTGGCGTCTGAATCGAGAATTTCTTCGCAAGGAAGATTTTTGCCATTTTTTGGAAACTTCGTCCCGGAATTTCCGTAGAACTTGTTGGAAGCAGCTATTTATCGATGCATTTCCCTCGCCCGATCAGATCACCGATGACTTATTCGCCAAAGGACCAAAGCAGTGACGAAGCAAAACAAACTGTTGCGCGCGCTCTAGCCGAGTTGTCGCAAACAAGGACGTGGAATCTCATGATTGACGTAATTGCGCAATCTGGCCGGTACCCAGCGAATGCCCGAAGTCTGGCAAATTTTGTCGCCGAAGGAGAAAAACGCTACTGGCTCCATATCGCGATCGATCGTTTCACCGGGCAAGTGATCGCCAAGCAGATCGAGGTCGTAAACGAATAGCTCAAGCGGAAAAAAAGGCGCTTGCTCGTGACCTCAATACTAAAATTCCGCCGTATCTGTGACGGGAACGGCCCATGCACGTGACTCGGAATTGAAAGTTTTAACCGCAGTCCGGGGCGCTTACGCTTTCCAGGCGAGATCGCAAGAGCGTTCGGGCTCGCTCTTTGAATCTCCGGTAGGAACTCACGATACTGCCAGAACTCCTGGATGGCGCGCGACTTCAACAACCAGGAAAATCGCGCTCAGCGGCTTCTGGGAAAGTCTCGCGGTTGGCGGTGAACGGGCGGTCTTTTGTTTCATCGAGCATTTTGGTCAGAGCCGACGAGGCCCTTCATCAGGACTATTCCCTTCCTCCAGCACACGTCATGTCAGATATCCAGATTCAAGAAGTTCTTCAAAATTAAAATTTAAGCTACTTCGCCTGTTTTCGGATGGTCTGGCGTTTAAGACCGTCATGAAAAGTGAATCATTGCAATTCGCGAAATCTGAACAACAAAGTGGAAGGCAAATGAAGGAGAAAGATAAACTAAAAAACGCAAAGTGGTTACTGGCGCGAATCCGCCCTGGCCAGCTGTTGCTGAAATATTTTATAAAGCCTAGCCGGCTTACAGTACGTCAGGTGGCCAAGAAGCTTAAGATGCCGCCACAAGATATTATTGAGATGCGCAAGATTACGCCCGAAATCGCGGAGCGATTTGAGCGCTGCTTCCGCTGGCCCGCCCAAGCATTGCTTACGTGGCAGCACCTCTACGATATAGAAGAACTGTGGTGGGGCGAGGAAACTTTCGCGACGGAACTGGAAGAGTACGTGCAAGGCCAGAAAGTTCTCTTGGCGCAGCTCAAATCACGCAACAAGATGCTACAGAAGGAGCGCCCTTTCGTCAAAATTGAGCGCGTATCCGGTGTTAAACATCTAAAGCAATTGTTGGCCAAGTTAGAGCGCGAGGGCACCCTGGAAATTTTTTGGGTTCACAATCATAGCAAGAAGTTGTCGATCTTTGGGAAAGTACTGCGTCGAACGCCC
>CATPCN010000371.1 GCA_955652855.1 uncultured Chthoniobacterales bacterium
CACTCAAAATCGGCCTCCTGATGGCTTCCTGGACTCAAACCACGAAATGTTCGGTCTCGTCGCCATCCCCAGCGAAAATTCGTGCTACGCCGCGAGACGATCCTTGGTTGCCGCGATCTGAATTCCCGGACAGGCTCCTAGTGGGTCGACCTGGGCACTACGGGGAAAGTCCCATGTGTGGCAAGCGAGATGATGAAGAGCGCGATTCCGGCAACGACAATTAATACATGAGGCAGATATACAGGCACTAACCACAGATTCTCCCAAACTTGGCCCAGCACACTTCGGCTGAAGTATTCGTCAAACCACGTTTGATACGCTTGGAACGGCACTATGTGCGCATTTTCACTTCGAAAGTACGACTCGATCTCTTGGATTCGCCGCGAGTGGCCGTACTGAAAGGCCTTCCAAATGGCTTCCAGCACCCAAAACACCAACGCCGTTCCGACACTGATCATCCAGAACTCTCTTTGACCGTACTGAAAGCCGGCACCGAGGCCGACCGCCGCTATCGTCGCGGACCACCCCTTAATGGTCACCGCCCGTTTGTCAAAGTCCTCATAGGTGTTTTGCAGGAGCAAGTATTCGTCGCGAAGAAAAGCCCGATGCTCCGACAGGGTGCTTTCGTCAGGCTGAGCCCTTTGCTGCATCCACTTCCTCTCGTCGAGTAATCGTATCACGCTCTACAGGGGCCGAACGTCAGCCTCTGGCGTGCTGTTCGTGAACGTCTGCGTAGCGGGCGAATTGGCAATTGGTCGGGACTGGTCCCGATTCGTGCTGCGAGGCGCCAAGCAGCAGTTATGCCGGTCCCTACCGCTTCCAACCAAACTACAATCGGTAATGCAATGCGCCAGGGATTGGACGACGAGCTCAGCGCTGTCCTGACTGATGTTCTAACGCTTGAGAAACCCGACGGGAGGGTCTTCGAGAACATCAAGGCTCACGTGTCAGACAAAGGCATCCTGATCATAGATGTTAGCCTGCCGATAGAGGCCGGCGACAAGTTGATCCGGGTGGTGCCGAGCGGGCTGAGAGACGTGTTCGTCGTCGATGATCCCGGATACCACGCAGCAGTGGGAGGCGTGCTGCCGGCTCACTTTCAGGCGAAGGTCCATCGGGAAAGATCCGTCACCCCTGTCTCGCATGCAGCGCCGCCTCCATGCGTTCTAAGCGGAAGTGACGTGCCTACTAAACCTGAGGTCACCGTACCGAGAGTGAAATGGAATCTGCCGCCTGAACTCTCCGAGTCAGCGCGCGACAAGCTTTTCGCTACCCGAGTTCAGGCGACCGAGATTCTAAAGGAGCAGAAGAGCTCGGTTCATAACTCAGAACACGCTGAAGCGCTGCGACTGACCTTCGTTCTCAGTCTTTTTGTTGAATTCGTTCAACAAGGGCGCAGCCTATGCATGCAAGGCGTCTGGACCGGCGAACGGTTTGAGTCGGAGTGCCTTGATTTTCTCCTAGAGCGCGCGAGGGAGGCCGACCTCGCAAGAGGCTCCGAAATTCGACCCGATGTAAATACTCAGATTGAGCGACGCAAAGAGTGGAAGACATACCGGCAGGTTCTCAACCAAGTCACGGATGCGCGTCTGGAGCGACTCGTTGTCGCTCGATCAGGACGCGACATCAATTTTCCACCCAGCGATCGCACCCGAACCGATGATCATCGATCGACCGGAAGGCCCCTGGAGAGCTACGAATTCTGGACTGGTTGCCGTGCGGAGTTCGACATCCTTGCGACGCGCCAACGGACGGCTCTGGGACAGGAGACCCGCAAAGAATGGCTCAAAGCTTTCTGGTTTGCCGAATGGCAAGTTCGGCCGGTCTCGGCTAGAAGGTGGATTGGACGGAAATTTCAAGAGCCACTTTCGAGCCGTCGCAACAAGGGCGGCACGCGCTCTCGGATGCCCGCGGAACGTCAGACCGCTGGATTTCTGGATCTATCGTCTCACCCAGGATTTACTCAACGCTCAAGACCGCCTAGTCAGGGCAGAATTCGTTGGCGGCGAAAGCGGCGGCTGCATTCAAGGTGTGGTGGAATCGTGTATCGGTTACTGTTCACGGCTAGCGGAGAGGAGCGAAGCGCGTTTCGGATCCAGTTCTGCGCCCTCAACTTCTGCCGAGTCAACAGCAAAAAAGCAGCCAATTGCCGCAGCGATTCGAACAGCTTGGCTCGCTGAGCAACTGTCCAAGAGGGGGTGGAGTTCGGATCTTGAGATCGCCAGCAATGGCGGACCCACCTACAACACGATCCAACGCTTTCGCTCAGGGAAGAAGAGCACGCGCGACGGGTATGTTCGAAGCCGATTCGCCAAAGCATTCGGATGCCAGATCTCTGACGTCCCCGAGTAGTTAATTTCGATCTCAAAAGTCTCGGCATCCCAGCGACTTAGAGGGAGATCTGAAACTTCCTGAAATTTCCTGAAAAACTCTCAAATCGACACGGTCCGCTTTCCAGCTTAAAATTTTTCAAGCGCTAAAAGAAATTCTCAGGAAGGAAAGAACGTGACCGCGAAGGACCTGAGGACAAAGCGAGATGCAGCGGGCATCCCAGGGTATGTCGTATGCCAAGTCGCTGGGATTTCCAGGGCTAAAGCTCTCCGACATCGAGCGTGAGTATGTTACGGCTACTCCCGAGGCGCTGCAACAGATCGATGTAGCCATCGACGAAATCGTACGCACCCGTGAACATCTGGCGAAGCTCGCGGAGGAAGCTGGCCTGTCCTTGATCGGAGTGCGGTTGTGATCAGGACAAGGAAAGGACAGCCGGTGGAAAGCCGTGATTGAGCAAAGACAAACAGCACGTCCGGGTTCGACTCAGGCCTTCGAGGAGCGGCACTATCCCGTGGCCCATTGGTCCCGCCTATGGGGATTCAGCGCAAAAACCGTTCGTGACTGGTTCCATGACGAATACGGCCCAGGGATTCTTCGGCAGCCAAACACCGGTCGCCGATCAAAACGTGACTACATCACGATCATGGTTTCGGCCAGCGCCGCGGCGCGCATCTATGCGAAACGCACGGCGCGGGAGTTGGTCCATTGAGACTTCCAGCACAGAGGTAATGTGAACACGTGAAACGAAATAGTGAACTATACGCCTACCGCCGACATCTCAGATGCTGTCCCCATTTTGGGCGGGGCGGCCGGGACGTCCGGTAGGACAAGTGCAATTGCCCATTTCACGTGGACGGCATCCACAACGGCCGGCGCGTTCGCGGATCACTCAAGACTAGAAGTCGGCAAATGGCTGACCGTCGGGTTGCCGAACGCGTGCGCGCACTCGATGCGAAAGCTCAGGAGCAACTATCTGAGCTCGGTCCAACGACACCACGGCCAGCGGTGGTACAACGCGCTGTCTCCGACGCCGTGGAGCGATTCCTCAAGAACCGTGGGCGAATCGATGCAGAAGGAAAATATTGCGGTGATCTTGAATACTCAAGCTGGCGGAAGTACCGGAACACTCTGAGGCGGTTTGCTGCATTCTGTGATGCGCACCGCATCTCCGCGTTGGCCGATGTTACCCTGGACGCCCATGAAGATTTTCGTGGATCTCGAGGTATCGCGAAAGTAACGTGGAATGTTGAACGACAAACTCTTCGAACGTTTTTCGGTTACTGCGTGAGCCATGCGTGGGTCACGACGAACCCTGCGAAAGAGTTGAAGGCGCCCCACAACCTAAAGCCGAACGAAGTGGTGCCCTACACTCTTCAGGAAGAGAGCCAGATCCTCGCAGCGTGTGATCAAATCGGCGGTGACCGATATGTTCGATCGCTTGCGACGTATGAACGGTTACGGGCGAAGGCCATGGTGATGACGTTACGGCATACGGCGCTACGCGTGTCGGACGTCTGCACACTTCGAAAGGATGCTATTTCGTGGGATCCCGAACACGCTACTTGGCGCGTTTTCCTGCGAACCCAGAAAAGCGGCGAGGCTGTGTATCTTCCGATTCCCGACAGCTTGAAGCTCGCTTTGGACGTGCTTCCGCTACCGCGGAACGCCCCTCAGGACTGTCCCTACTATTTCTGGAACGGGCAGTCCTCGAAGCGTGCCGTCGTGGGCATCGCCGAGCGGACACTCTTCACGGTTTTCAAGAAATCAGGAGTAAAGGACGCCCACGCACACCGCTTTCGTCACACGTTGGCGACCAGGCTTCTGGGGAAGGGTGCTACGTTCGATGAGGTTGCGGACATCCTGGGAAATACTGCACCGACCGTTCGCAAGCACTACGGCAAGTGGTCAAAAGGTCGCCAAGACAACATCGACCGACTCATGTTGGACCATTTCCAAACGCTGCCGACTGCACATCCAGTCACACCAAAGTCACACGAAAAAACGGAGGCTGTAAACTAATGAGCCTCCGTGGGTTACTGTGGTGCGGGGGAGGGGACTTGAACCCCTACGGGATTGCTCCCGCTAGCACCTCAAGCGATTTCAAATCGTACCCCCGAGTCGCCAGAGCTTTCCTTAGAATACTTTACCGCGCTCATCCCTACCCCCCGGTTTTCCCTGTTTTTCCGGGCAACCACTGGAACACCGCTGGAAGTCCCTCGGACATCGCGGCTCGTCATCCCCAATCTGCCTAAACTTTGTCCCCTTCCAGCCATTTTTGCAGATCGGCGATATCGAGCCGCACGGATCGCCCGTGCCTCACCACCGGAATCTCTCGGCGGAAAATCAGGTGCTCCACCGCGCTCTTTGATCGCCCGAGCAGAATGGCGGCTTCGGCTACGGTCAAAAGCCGCGGGGACACCCTCACCGATGCCGCGCCGTTGCCTCTCTTGCTTTCATTCCCTCCACCGCTTCCATTCGAAGGGATATTCCCGCCATGCACCGAAACGCTTCTGCCGGTCTGAAGTTCTGAGAGCAGTCTTTTAGCGATTTCCCTGGCCAGTTCATTGAGGAATTTTGGATCGTACATGGCTAGTCCCACTCCTGCGAGGGTTGCGGATTACGTTGGTGGGCCCCATCGAGATAGATCGTCAGCAAGAAGCCGCCAAACCACCCAATGAAGCTCACCCAAAGATTTGGGTACCACACGCACGCGATGCTTATAGCGGCAATCCATCTCCGACTTGGACGTGACACCCAAAGCCCCAGCGCGATTGAAGCGATGGCAATCACGGTCGCCCACCAACTCGAAAAGCAGGCGCATACGGCCGGAAGCATATAGATCAAGAGACAACCCTCGGTATATGCCGTGGCGCTCTTGCCGCCGCCATTCATGCGGCTGTTAAACCCGGCCATGAACTCCTCTCTAATGTCGCGATTCATCTCTGGCCTCCTCGTAAACCGCGATTTCTCGTTCATCCGTCCAGAAGTAGATCCAGCGCTCCAGCAGCTTCTTGCCGCGCTCAGGATTCAGAAACAGCCATCCGGCAACTTTGTAAAACGGGACATGCCCATTCCAGATCCTGAAGCGTGGGGTGAAATCAGTCCAAATGAACATCGACCGCCCTTTGAAATCGTTCCAGCGATGCCACCAGCGATTGCGCCACTCCCGGAACGACTTCGGTCGATCATCCTCGCCATGGTAAATCGGCTCCTGAAACGCGCGGACTTTCATGTAACGCTTGCCGTCGTTTGACTTAAACCGTTTCGACCGCAGCACAATGGTTTCAGCCTTACCGCCGTTCTCTTCGCCGCCACGGGCCAGCGTAGAAAACGCCCAGTAAGGCAACACTTCTTCGCGAACAAACTGATAGCTGGTGTTGTCGCTGATTTGTCCCTTTTTATCTCTGCCCGTTTTGAAACTTTCCCCTGTGCTGCCGCCGATTCTTTTCACCAAATGCTGGCCGCGTCGTGCAGAGAGGAATTTTCCGGTTTCCTCATCATCGAGCTGATGCGCGATGATCGTCATGAAGAAGCTCAGCAACGCCTTCACCTTATTGAGCGCGGCGTCGGTGCCTCCGAACTGATCCCGCAGCACCGAGATTGAATGGAACGCCCACACCACCGCCGCACGGCTCTCACGCCCGGTTTGCAGGAATTTCACATCATCGGTGTTGGCATAGCACCCGGCGTCATCCAACACGAGCATGACCGGGCGTAAATCCGATTGGCCGCCTTTACGCGAACCTCCCAATTCGCGCTCAAGCTGTTTTTGAACGGCTCGTTTCAGGGCTGCGCCGATAACCGCCCCGATATTGTCATAACCTTCGCGCAACGGGTAATCGCAGATCACGATCAAGCCCTTTTCCCGCAGGTCGCTTAACTTCCATGCGCCAGGGCCTTCGCAATCTTTGCAAACGGCGTTATAGACAATTTCGTCGCACCACGGTTCAAGGTAGGCCGTCAGCGTGGCGATGATCGATCCGAGCGCCTTTTCCCCCACGTTCGGCGCTTCCACCGTGATGTAGTCAATCGCCTCATCAATGGCGTAATTCGTTCCAACCGGATATTTCTCCCGAACACGCTCGATGGTTGCCAGTACTGCCCGCTTGTTCCAGTCCTCACCTAGATCTTGCAGGCTTCGTGGGATGGAGCGGCACATGGCCATCAAACGGCGCACATCGACGCTTCCGTTGTCGGCCTGGTCAAGCACCACCAATTTCTTGCCGACGCTGCGCCCGGCAATGATCCAGAAAGGATCATTACTCCCGACTCCCATGGTTCGCGTCACGACTTCACTGCCCGAAAAGATCAGGTCAATGATGTTCTCTTCCATCCCATCGGGAGAACCATGCGCGTCAGCCGTTGCCTGGATGAGGTTGATGCCGTACTGGCCGCGCCGCAAACGTTTTGACCGGTTCAATGCGCCAGCCTTCGACAGGACTCTTTCCATCGTCTCGGCGAAGTTTGCTTTCGGCCCCATGAGCAGGCCGCCATAACCGGCCTCAGCATAGGCTTGGACAATAGGGCAAAGACTGGCTGTTGTTTTCGCCGATCCAGTTGAACCCGGAATCGCGACATGCTCGAATGAATCGTTGACCCGGTACAGGTCCCGGCGTGACCACTTCCAAAGTATTTTGTGAGTGGAAAATGAAGCGCGGCGACGCTTTCTAGACGACGCGGGCGCTTTTGAGAAAGCCCGTGTGAACACAATAATCTCCTAATTGTTTTTGGAAACGCATTAGAAGATCGCGGGACTACCGCTATCGGGGATCTATCTAACTACACGCACACGTCGCCTGACGTGCGCCTTCACCTTCTGGAAGGACGCTCGGTAATTCTACCGTCCTGCCGCGAACACGAATGAGTTGTTTGGCAGGGTGCCAGCGCGTATAGTTGATCTCATAAAAAGCGACCTTTCGGCCAGATGCCGCAGATTCAACCTTGCGATCTTACCCGCGACACAGCCCCATGATACACCTGCCTCTTTCGCCACGCAACGATGACACATTCAGGCGATTCCAGGGCACTCCAGGACAAAGACCCCCTTTCCCTGCACTGGAATTATCCTGTCCTGTCCTCAGCCGTAAAGGGCTTCGTTCGCTAACCAGCGAACTCGTGAACGGCGCAAAAGCAGCGCCGCCCTTGACCGCTTCCGGGCAGTCCCAGGAGATGTCCATAGAAAGAGGAAAGGGGGGGGACTGATCAGATCGCCACGATTCTACCCAGCGTGCCCAAGGGTCTCCAAAGCCCATTGTCACTTAGTGCGAGGTGAGTTAAATGAAGTGAAATCTATGCTTGCCATAAAAGAACCATTTACCTATATTGCACATTCTCGATAAACATGAGCGCACTTAATAAATGGCTGGGTCTAGGTCGCCTAACTGCCGATCCCGAGCGTCGGCAAGGACCCAATGGCGTGACGGTGACTTTTACCATGGCGATCAATGAACACTGGAAGACCGGCGGAGTACCGAAACAGTCCACAACATTCGTCCCCGTCGGAGATTGCCCGGATCTCCGTTGAAAGTTAGCGACCCTCGATTCTCATAGACTACGCGACCTCGGCTCCTTTCGCAATCGGTTTCTTGGAGACAGCGTTCGCCAACGAAGACAGCAACAGTGGGATCTGGCGATGACCGATGACTTTGCGGAACTGCCGTTCGGCGACCAGCAGACCGGAGCCGACCCAGCGCTCAATCTGATCTCCAGTCCGCCAGCGTTTCACATTCCGG
>CATPCN010000372.1 GCA_955652855.1 uncultured Chthoniobacterales bacterium
ATAAAGTTTTCGGCCTTCTGGTTGTGCAACCGAAGCCACTCATCGATCTCTTCAAGGACCCATTGGGCAGCTGATGCAATGGGAGAGGCGAGAAAAATGAAGTATTCCGATTTCCCGAGAGCTTTCTGAATTGAAGGCCAGAGCTCCGGCGTTGCAGATAGACTTGTATTATCGCGAAAAATGTTCAGCGCGCGGATGCGCCAGAATGGCCGAGCAAATCGTTGCAGGCTGCGTTGGAGGATCGGAGCCAATCTTCCGTCAGCAGCGTGGCTATAAGAAAGAAAGCCGTTATAAGTGAACGGCACCGCTCCGGGCACAGATTGATTGTCGCTCTCGAGGCTCACTTCACGGCCGGAGTTGATCGTGCCCATTGCCCGTCCCTCCTCGCCAACCAATTCTATCTTGGGCATTGTCGATTGGTGTCGATACCCGAGTTCCAGTATTCGCTTTATCCCCTTGATCGTGAACCTCATCTTGGATCCGGATTTCGAGGCGTTAGGCTTTGACGGGGCACACTGCTCAAGTACGTATCTTTCTCCGACTGGCTAAGTGGCCGGCCAACACGCGCGATCGCTAACTCAGCGAGTGCTTTCGGATCGAGGGTCGAAATCTTGACGTGTCTGGCAGAATAAGAGATCAACAGGCGCCCATCGCTGCTGATTCGGATATCAGAGACCGAATCTGAGTGGGGTAGCCGTGAAAGTTCTGCCCAGGTTGCGGTGTCGAAGACGCGCACGGACCTGTCCTGATCGGTAAGCGCAGGTGTGAGGTCTTCGCGAGTAAGGATCTCCCACATTTTGCGTTCCTCGCCGAAGGTTTCTCTCTGAGGGTAAGTCGCCAGCCGGGTTCCATCACGGCTGAAGGTGGCTCCCGCAGCGCCAAGGGTGTGTGGAATGTTGGCGACTACCCGACCAGTCTTCCAGTCGACGATCTGAAGGGAGTGTCTTCCTGTTCCGACCGCGAGCCAGGGAGCGGCCGGAGACCAGGCAAGCAGGACGGCGGACTCGGCCAGGTGGCGCTCGACTTGAATGGCACCGTCTGGAAGGTTGCGGATAACCAGCGATTTATCGTGGAGTATTTCTGCCAGAAAACTTCCGGTCGGGTCGACTCTAACCGGACCGCTCACTCCGGCTGAAGGAAGAGAATGCAACAAATGACCGTCGTCAAGCCCGTAAACATCCAGGCGATTCTGGTTCTTGAGAACTATTAGATGTCCAGCCGGAGTGATGGTGAAGGAGTCCACTGGAGCGGAAATGACCCAGGGCTTGCCGATCTGACCGTTACGGACAGGTTGAATCACTAGATTGTGCTGGAGATCGTAGTACACCAACGATTTTCCATGTGGTCCGAGCGTTGGCGCAAGGAAGGTGTCAGCTGTGATGTTGGTTATCGGATTAAGTGTCCGCGCGTTGAAGAGCGCTACGGAATGACCGGCAGAGGCACCAACGATACTATCGTCACCCGCCAGTATCAACCCGCCAAAGAATCCGCTGGGGAGTCGTTGGTGGCTGAGCACTCTTCCGTTCAAATCGGTGCGCGAAAGGACTCCATTGTTTGCAGTGAAAACGTAGCGGCCATCTGACTCGACGAGCACATTACGAAACTGCGAATCGAAGTCACTTGTCTCGAATATATCCGGTGGGACCTTGGAGTGATACGTCTCGACGCGGCGCGATGTGCCGACCGCCAGCGAGGAGCCGTTGCCGGTGAATAGAAACGACCCGGAGCCGTTGGCTCCGGCAACACGGGCGATCTCGTCGACCTGGAGTTCGCGGTAGGTTTGGACCGGATCAATGGGTCCCCAGACCCTCACGAGTCGATTTTCATCGAGGGTCGCGAGAAGGCTCCCGGTCTGGTTGAAGTGTGTTTCCTGGACCACACCGCGGTGCGGCAGGCGAGCCAGAACACGGGGCGGATCGAGGCCCCAGAGCTGAAGGTCGTTCGAATCGCCGCTAACCGCGACTAGATCGCCACCGGGGCTGAACCGCGCGTCACGGACACGCTCGTTTGGGCGGACCGTGGCAAGAGGTTTTGATTCACCGACAAGATAAATGACAGCGCCATTCGGAGTAGAGGCTGCGTACCTGTTGGAATTTGGCGCAAACCGTAGCGCAGTAGGCGTGGGCCCAGCGTGGCGGTCAATGGGTTGACCTGTCTTCAAATTCCAGACGGTCACCTCGTTCGAACTGCTAACGGCGAGGTAGGACGAGTCTGGACTGAACTCTAGCGCGAGTACCGAGTCCCGGTGGTGATGAGAGATGAAGGCATCGGTCTCGCCGGCGCGGCGGATTTCGAGATTGTGGTTGGCAATTCGCGTTGCGATGAACTCCAGGTTTGGGCTCACACGAATCATCCGGCCGTCGTCGGCGTATTTGTTGGCCGGTATCGGTTGAATGGTGGGGCGGCCGGTGGCTGCATCCAGAATCGAAAACCAACCGTCGTCGCTGAGGACCGCGACGCGCCCGTGTTGAAGGTCGAAGAACGCGCTGGCAGCGCCAGTCCCTTGCTCTTGAACAGATAGCCAAAGCCGTTGGTTGCCGC
>CATPCN010000373.1 GCA_955652855.1 uncultured Chthoniobacterales bacterium
ACGCAACTGCCCGCAGGGTAGTTGATTCCACCCTCTTTTCGTTCATGAGTGACCTCCAGGAGAGGCTGCGCTCTAGAACAGAATACCATAGAAATGTTTGTTAAGTGAAGAGTATTGGGGCTAGGCGGTCCCGATGAAACACGGCGATGCCTTCAATCCGCGCTTTGAGGCTTGTGGTTTCCATCCCGAGGAGATTGTCTCCAGGAGGCGGGACCTGACCGACGGCCAGAAGTGGCTGTATGACCGGCTCGTGCGTTGGGCTCGAAGTTCGGACGGCGAACGGGCAAATGAGCACGCCGGCGAGGTCTGGCGTTCCCAGGAGAACCTCGCCTTCGAACTGGGCAAGTCTGCGAAGCAGATTGGACGGGACCTCGCGAAGCTTGAATCCGAGGATCTTCTTGGGCATAGAAAGCGCGACGGACGAAAGTCAAACACTTACTTCTTCCGGTTCCATACCGATTTTGAACAGACGTCCACGTCCCCTCAACCGAGTCTGGCAATACCGATTGAACAGACGCCGATGTCCGTTCAAAGGCAGGTGACGGAAACCCCGGGTTCCGATTTGAACGGACATCTACGTCCAGTCAGGTCGCATTTGAACGGACATCCACGTCCACCAAATCAGAAAGACCTTAATCAGCAATCACACACTCACCAGGAATCCGGACAGTTTGAGAAACTGGCGAAGCTCAGAACTGTGCCAACGGAGATAGCGCGCGATAGCTGCAAGAACCACGCGAAGCACGGAAGCGGAAGCGAGAACGGGTTTTCGATAAGTGGCTGGGAAAGTCCCGAGGAGTTCGAGATCTGGTGGATGCAGCTCGTATGCAAGCACCCGAACAAGAACCGGAATGGAGCTGCCAAAACACTGGCGACCAAGCTAGTCCGGAACGGCACTCTTACCCGCACCGAGTTCGAAAAGGGCTACGCTGCTCTGACGAATTCCGACCGCTGGCGGGAACAGAACGGGAGGTTCGTACCCAACCTCTGGCAGTTGCTCGACGATCGCCTCTGGAAGCATGCTTCTGCCAGCACTGATCTGGTACCAATCCCGGCGGGAAGTGAAACATACGAGGGAGCCGAAGACTATCTGAGAAGACAAGGAATCCAATGAAATCTACAACCGATGTACTCGTGGAAAAAGGCCTCCCGGCCGCGATTGAAACCGAAAAGCTGATCCTGGGAGCGATGCTCAATGGTCAGTCGTCTGCAAACGTAATTGGCGCGCTACAAGGCACCGATTTCAGTTTAGAAAAACACCGGCGCATTTTCGAGGCGATGACACACCTCGAACAAGCAGGCTCGGCCATCGACCGAGTGACCGTTGCCAATGAACTGCGCCGCCGTGAGCAGCTCGAATCTGTTGACGGAATTACATACCTCGTATCGCTGGATGAGGGAATGCCAGAAGTGGCCAACCTGGACGCTTACGTGTCTATCGTTCACGATAAGTCGATTCTCCGTCGCACGATCTTGGGAATGCAGTCGATCATTGACGAATGTCTTTTGGCAGCAGATCCCACACATGAAATCCTCGAACGAGCCGAGCGTGCCTTGGCGGCCGTCGGATCGGAATTGCCTGCAGTGAGCTTCCGGACCTTGAAGGAGGTTCTTGAGCGCGCCGGCGGATTAGCAGCGATCGTCAACCCTGCCAAGGGAAATTGTGTTGCGACGCCTTGGTCACTCCTCAACCGGTTGCTAGGAGCTGGCGGATTGATGGCGGGACAAATGATTGTGATTGGGGCGCGGCCATCAATGGGCAAGACTGCGATGGCCTGTCAAATCGCCGATTTCGCGGCGACCGAAGGCGTCGGTGTGGCTTTCTTTACGCTTGAGATGCCGGACCAAGCAATTCTGCTTCGTATGGCAGCCGCACGAGCGGAAGTAGACAGCTTGAAAGTTACCCAGAGGCCTGCGAGCGATGCGGAGCGACACGCACTCGCTCGTGCTTTCACTGATCTGACAGATGTTCAAAGCAGGCTGTGGATCGACGATACAACCGGCTGCACAGTACCCGCAATGCGCCGCGCGCTACGGAAGCTTACCGCAAGGAACAATATTGGACTGGTTGTGATCGATTATCTGCAGCTTGTCGAGACTTGCGGGAGGAACGGGCGCAACCGCTATGAGCAAATCAGTGAAATCTCACGTGGCATAAAGCGTCTAGCCCGCGAATTCAACATACCGGTAGTCGTGCTCGCACAGCGAAAGCGTGAAAGTGAGAAAGAGGCGCGCAAACCACGCCTTAGTGACCTCCGCGATTCGGGATCGATCGAGCAGGATGCAGATATTATCTTGATGCCCTCTCTGCAAAGCGGACAGGACCAACAAGCTGATACCTGGGCGATCGATCTAATCATCGCCAAGCAACGAAACGGTCCGCGCTGCACGGTTCCTCTTGTGTTTCAAAAGCGCTATGCAAAATTCGTCGAAGGCGCGAAGGCGGCACAAGTTGCATCGCAAGACATCGGTAGCGGATTCCCGAGAGGCCCAGCGCATCGAAGTTTGGCCCATCGATCGGTTGGTAGAGTATCCTCGAAATCCTCGCAAGAACGATTCAGTGGTGGATCGCATGTGCGCTTCGATCAGAGAATTCGGCTTCAAAATTCCATGTCTGGTTCGAAGTGACGGCGAAGTGGTGGACGGTCACTTGCGACTCAAAGCCGCTCGCAAGCTGGGGATCACGGAGATTCCGGTGATGCTGTGCGACGAGTGGTCTCCAGCACAGGTCAAGGCGTTTCGCCTGATGGTGAATCGTTCAGTAGCCTGGGCCGATTGGGACGAAGAACTCCTAGCTCTCGAGCTGTTGGAGATCCAGGAGTCGGATTTTGATCTCACTCTCACAGGATTTGATACGAAAGAAATCGACGACTTGTTGTTGCTCGACGACGAGGAGAAGGCGAATGCTACGCCGCCTCTCCCCCAATCTCCGGTAAGCCGGCTTGGTGACCTTTGGCTCCTCGGTCCGCACCGGGTGCTATGCGGAGACGCTTTAAGCGCGGAGGCGGTGGCGCGGTTGCTTGGCGAACGCAAGCCGCGGTTGATGGTTACAGATCCGCCGTACGGAATCGAGCTGGATTCGGAATGGCGTGATAGAGCGGAATTAAACCGACACGGGCCTGCAGCGCCGAGCTATATGAAAAACAGAACTGAAGGGCACACCGAGACTTCGATCTCCGGCGACACGAGAGCCGACTGGTCGGAAGCCTTCGAGTTGGTGCCAAGCCTCGAGGTGGCTTACGTATGGCACGCTTCGAAATTCACGCGCGAAGTCCTGGACGGACTGTTGCGTATTGGGTTCATTCATCACCAGCAGGTGATTTGGAATAAAAGGAGGACGGTTCTGACGAAGAACCCACTACTGGTTTCAGCATGAGCCTTGCTGGTACGTCAGAAAAAAGAATGCTCCGTGGTTCGGAAAACCCGGCGAGAATTCGACAAGCTGGGAATCTCCTTCTCCAAAATTCATAATTGGTGGATCGGACGAAGAGAAGTTCGATCACCCGACGCAAAAGCCTGTAGAGTTAATGCGGCGCCCAATCCTGAACCATCTTCGTCGAGGGGAACTGGTATTCGATCCGTTCCTGGGTTCCGGCACAACGCTCGCTGCAGCAGAATTGACCGAGCGAATCTGCTTTGGAAGGGAACAGGATCCGAAGTACGTTGACGTGATCGTTCAACGCTGGCAGTCTCTCACCAACAAGACCGCCACGCTCGACGGCGACCGCCGGACTTTCGATGAGATCGCGCCGGAGCGTCGTCAGGTATCGGCATGAATCTCTACAGCGTGGTGAATACTCCAGAACGAGAAACGCCGCCAAGCGAGTGCCCAGCGGCGCGAAAAGCGCGGAAAGCCGAATGGTTAGTTTTCGACGGAGTAGATGCGACCTCCGTCCTCGCCCTTGACGGACGTCACGGTCAGCCCCATCTTTTTGCCTACGGTGCCAGAAAGAAAGCCGCGGACCGAATGCGGCTGCCAACCGGTGGCTTTCATCAGCTCCTTGGCGGTTACCCCGCCCGGGCGGTTGAGCAAAGCCAGGACCTTGGCGGTCTTGCTGGCGCTTTCTTCGGGAGGTTGGCCTTCTTGGGCGACTTGCTCTTGGCGGGCGCAACGTTGGCGGGACGTGGCGCACGTTTGGCCTTCTTGTTGGCTTTGGCCGGCTCACCCGTGGCTGGTGCCGGGGCGGCGGCGATTTCATCTATCATCATTTGCTTTCTCCTTTATTGGCGGTAGATACCGCAGTCACGACATGGATCACTCGGGTGCACCCGGAAAGCAAAGCAATTCTGCTCCAAATCGACAATGGCGAAAGGATCGGAGAGAGCCTTGGCGCTGCCAGCAGATAGGCGCAGATGAGCGCAGATGGCAGGACATGGCGAAAAGCTCAGTCGCAAGAAAGAGCAGGCTATAGCCGCGCTCTTGTCCCAGCGCGGAATCGAAGAAGCTGCCCGCTCGGTGGGAATCGGGGGAACCACACTGCGCCGCTGGCTGCGGTTACCGGAATTCCATGAGGAGTATTTGCAGGCCCGTCGCGACGTAGTCAATCAAGTCAACGCCCGCATGCAGCAAAACTCGGGAGCTGCCGCATCGGTGCTGTTGAAGTTAATGGCGGATCCGAGCACACCGGCGTCGGTGCGCGCGCGGACAGCGGAGTGCATTCTGGAGCGCTCCGCAAAGTCGTTGGCGGAGGAGAACATTGAAGTCCGTCTCTCCAAGCTGGAGCAGGCCGGGGAATCGAAGACGCGGAAATGACGTGAGGAGGAACAGCGGATGAATCTAGCGAGGCGCGTGTCGAAGCTTGAAAGGGTTCACGCTGCAACTCACCCTCGGCGAGTAATAGTGAGATATGAGGGACCTGGCGCAGAGAAGTTCCCCCAACCGAAAGAAGAACCGGATGAAAATACGGAGGTCATCGTCGTGCAGTACGTCTCGGCAAAAGATGGTCGGCCAGCATGAGGACCATCCAGGTCCGCGTTCGCCGCAATCGATTGCCGAAGTCTTGCGGCGCCGTCGGGGGAAGCATGTCATGTCTTGAAGGGCGACTCCGAAAGCTCGAAGCGCAACTAATAGATCGCAGTGGCCTGGTGCCACACACCAAGCTATGGTGGGAATATTGGACAGCAAGAGTCGAAACCCTCTTGGCCGGAAAAAAGCTGGACAAGCCAGAGTTGATCCCCCTAGAGTTTATCGACGCCCTACTAGCGGCTACGAGTCATGACCATGCGGACAATCACACGTCGGCTTGAACAGCTTGAGGAGATACTCGCTCCCACCGTCGAAAAGGACGAGCAGTGGGGCTCGATGGCAGGCTTCCGCGACC
This sequence comes from uncultured Chthoniobacterales bacterium, assembly GCA_955652855.1. The sequence goes on from CATPCN010000373.1 coordinate 5,322, forward strand.
TACTTCTGCGTCACGCGCAAGAGCAGGGCCAGCCGTTTGTTGCAGAACTCAAAGAGCAACTGGATTGGATGGGACCCATTGGCCTTTGCCGCGAAGTGGTCCGAGACTACCTGGCAGGTCATGGGTACGAGCAAGAACCAAAGGAAAGCCTTGCGGAGACCACGGCACGGGCGCTGGGGATCGATATGCAAGAGTTGAGATTTTGTATTCAGGAAGGTCGGTTGGGCCGGGACCTTGTGACACGGTTTCCACACGCCGAATAGCTACCGATAATGTACGATAGCAGGCCGTTCCACCAGACCTCAATGAGAGGGTAAAGCAGGGGTTGTTTTACATGCCCATCGCCTTTCCATCGCATCTTTCTGCGTCCGGGCTATTGCGCTTTGGGCTGTTCGAGGTATCCTGCAAATGCCATGACCGCCATACCCCGAGAAACACCGATCGGATCATCAAGAATGAAGCCCAAAACACTTCTCGACAAGGCGCTGGCCGCACCGCGGCCAAGAACCCAAAAAATCGATTATGGGCCGGAACACGCCGAGCTAGCCCTAGCCTGGATCGATGGCCGAATCAGTCGTCAGCAAGTAAACGCGGCCCTGGGACAATCGCTAGAAAACACCAACGTCTATGCAATGCTTGGCAATCTGATCCTTGCCTGCACGCTGAAGGGCCTATTGAAGGTTGAGGCGGGTCCGGCGCTGCGAACCCAGAGAGAGCTTCGATCAGAATCTGAATCAGTGTAGGCGCGGTCGCCAGGGGGTTTGGCCCGGGGCCTTTGGGCACTTTTCGGTACCTTTTCCGTGCAAAACCGTGCGTAATCTGCCGCTGTTCAACGTCCGCCACGGTGCCCCGTGTCGCGGGGAAGAAGACGCCACTGGGAGAACAATGGCTGCCCCTCTGCCGGGAACGCCACTGGGGGGCTTTCTTCCCCAACAAAGGGCATTTGCGGTCGAGTCTACCCGCGAACATTTTGGCCTGAAATGATTTGAATTGGGGGGGAACGCGGCCCTGCCAGTGACGTGACCGGTCCGTGACGGCACTTACTCGGGCGACCTGGGCCGGGAAGGCGCTACACAAGGAGAAACGCCGCCCCCGGCTTGTAACCGGAAGCGGCGTTTGGACCAACGGTTGCCTGTGATTTACTTCGCGATCTTGTACGTGCGCCCGCCCGCCGCGTTCTTCGACGATTCGATTTTCTCGCCGCCCTTGCTGCCCAGAATGCTGACGAAGCCACGCACCGTGTGCTTCTGCCAGCCCGTGGCCTCCATGATCTCGGCCAACGTGACACCCTTGGCGCGTTTCATCAACGCGATTACTTCGGCCTTCTTGTTGGCGCGCTCCGTCTTCGGCTTGCTAGCCGCCTTCTTGGCCTGAGCTGCCTTCTTCGCGGGCTTCGCTTTCTTGGCGACCTTGCGCTTCGTCTGTGGAGCCTTGGGTTCCGGCTTGCTGGCGGAATCGATTGTAGTTTCAGTCATTGGTTTCTCCTTTGCCGCGTGTTGCGGTCGTGACCATTCATCACTCGGGTTCGGAGAAACAGCAAGTCAAATCTGCGGCGATTATGCGGAATTGTGGAACGATCGGCGGGCCATCAAGTGAACGGGAGGGTGCTTTTACCGGGCGCTGCACTGGGGCCAGGAGTATGTGGACCGGGGCAGCGCGGCCTGGGAGCTGCGCAACCAGGAAATCCGCATGCGCAACCTAACGCGAAACGCCGCTCAGATGGGCTACGAACTCGTTCCCAAAGCCGCTCCGTCGACAGCCGTGTAAGTCGTTGTGGGAGAACGAGGGCACAGATGAGTGGACCGTGCGTCACACCAGGCCATGAAGGACGGTCTTTTGCCAATAGCTGGTGAGAAATCCGGGCTAATGCCGTTACCGGGAAGCCTTTACGCAAGGCCAAGTAAGGCGCGCCTACCGATAGTGTAAGGATGTTGTTCGTAGCGCTGTTACCACAGCCGTGTTTCCGGACTTCCGGTCTCACCCCTGTTAACACGAGGTCGAATTTCGGCTGGGGAGCCAGCCAATTGGTTCGGAACGCCGCTTGCCGTGCGAAAGATTAACGCCTTTCGGCGAGAAGGCGTAATTAACTGCAGAATCCCGACTGTTAGAAACTCCGCGAGCAGCCAATCATCAAAACGCCATCGGCAAACGCCGCGTCGCCGTGTGTCCCGGCGAGAATATCTGGAACGCTTCTGGTCCGGTCGCGGCGCACCGCGATCGCATAACTAAGAGACCAAAGATTCCTGCCACGAGCGAACTGCAGCCCCGGCTCGATGGACACGGCATATCCCGGACGCCGGAACCCGTCCGATCGTCCGATCAAATCGCGCGCCGGAACTCCCTCATCGCGTCCAGCCACGCTCAACGCCAACCCATACAATTTCGGAACAGCATATCCCAGTCCCCCTCGGAAAAGATATTGATCGGACACCGATAAAACACGAGCCCCCGGAGTCGTAGCCGTATACGTGTTCTTCGGATTCGATAAATACACGCCGGTCGAAAACAGCGTCAGGTTCGCCGGCAGCGCCTTATAAGCCAGATAATCGATCGCGACGCCGGTTCCGGAATCGCCCAACTGAATCGACTGGTCAACCGTCGTCCGCGCAGTCGACGGCGTTGCCGTGCCGGTGATAAGACTGGTGACGTTGGGCTTTCCGGTTGGGAGCTTAACGGAAAACCCTACTTGAATATTCTGCCGCGATTCCGTGGGCGGCCGCCAAATCCAGAACCTCGCTCCTACCGACATGTCGCCGAGCCCGGTACTCTGCGTCACTCCCTTGGTCCGGTGATTGATCCGGTCGGCATCCATGAACGGACCGCTTACCGTCAGCGTCCAGCGCCGGCTCAACCGGTAACTCAACGCCACATCGAAAAGGTGAATTTTGTTTTCCTGTTGAGTATCCTGCGCAACGCGCTGCGGCTGCTCAACATCTCCCACAAAATGCCGGAAAGAATCCTGCCAACGATAGCCGAAACTGACCGTCCACTTTCCCGGAGACGAAGCACCGGTGAAGATGCGGTGGAGACCGTCAACATCCCCGCCTTCGCTGTGTTCATCGCCACTGCATAGCGCGCCAAGCACGGGCGCACTTTGTCTTGCGGCCACTCAACCCTGTCCGTGGGCTCGCTGTCCAGTGGCGATCAGCATCAACGCCGCCAGCACAATCGGCAGATGCCGCATACGGTTTGTCGACATTTTCATCACCTGAATGGACTGAGCAAGTATACAGCCCCGACAATAGTTTTGACAATGACAATAACATGTTAGTATTTCGTCACGGCCAGCGCTATGGCGCGGCGGAGGGGCGCTTGTCCTATACAAGTTCACATTTTCGTTACAAATTGTCTTCGATCGGTCTGCTCATTTCCGCAATACTGTTTCCTGCGCTCGCGGTAGCAAAAGACTCTCGACCAATCGACTTAACGGTCAAGGACCTGAACGGCAAGAAGGCGCGCTTGAGTGATCATCGGGGTAAAGTTGTCGTGCTGAACTTCTGGGCCACCTGGTGTG
>CATPCN010000374.1 GCA_955652855.1 uncultured Chthoniobacterales bacterium
ATTGGCCGAATGCGGAAGTCGTCGGCCAGGAAAACGTGCGGACGCGCAATTGTTGGAAGCTGCAACTCCGCGCGCCATCACGCGACTCGCAATACGCAAACATTTTGCTTTGGATCGACAAGAACAGCGGCGCGCTCATGCGCATGGAAGGTTACGATGCGAGCGGCCAGCTCTTGAAACGTTTTGAAGTCGTCTCCGCGCAAAAGATCGACAATCGCTGGTTCTTGAAACAAATGCGGATCGAACAACTCCAGCCCGGCACGAACAAAGTGCAATCGCGCACTTATCTCGAAATCAATCAGCCGAGCCGGCGCTAAGAAACAAATCTTACTTCTCGTCGCGCGCGGCTTGCACGATTTGCGCGAAGCTACGCGGATCGAGACTCGCGCCGCCGACGAGTGCGCCGTCGATGTCCGGCTGCGACATGAGCTCGCGCGCGTTGTCCGGCTTCACGCTGCCGCCGTACTGAATCCGGATCTTGCCTGCGGTCGCTTCGTCGGAAATCTCGCGCAACGTTTGACGAATGAAGGCGTGCGCTTCCTGCGCCTGATTGGGCGTGGCAACACGACCGGTACCGATCGCCCACACCGGTTCGTACGCAATCACGGTTTCCTGCAATTCTTTTTCACTGAGATCAGCGAGGCTGCCGCGCAGTTGGATCGACAATATTTTTTGTACGCTGCCTTTTTCGCGTTGCTCGAGCGTTTCACCGACGCAAACAATCGGACGCAACGTGGCCTCGTGCGCGGCGCGCACTTTTCGATTCACGATGTCATCCGTCTCGCCAAAAAGCGCGCGCCGCTCGCTGTGACCAAGCACGACATAGCGCACAAACAAATCGCGCAGCAGCGCCGCGCTGATTTCTCCAGTGAACGCGCCGTTGCGCTCCCAATGCATATTTTGCGCGCCAACTTTTATGTTTTGCGACGGACCGAGCGCGTCCGTCACTTTCGCGAGCGCGGTAAACGGCGGCACGATGACAACTTCGACATCAGAAAGGTCACCGAGCTCGACCAACACCGCCTCGACGAAACGCGCTGACTCCGCCTGCGTCATGTTCATCTTCCAATTGGCCGCTACGATTTTTTTTCGCATTAGCATTAATCAATCACGAAGGTCACGAAGAATGGAAAAATCAAATAGAGAAAACTTCGTGTTCTTCGTGTCCTCTGTGGTTATTTATTAGTCAACGCCGCCACGCCCGGCAATTCCTTGCCCTCGAGCAATTCGAGCGACGCGCCGCCGCCCGTGGAAATGAACGTCATTTTGTCGGCGAGGCCAGCTTGTTTCACCGCCGTCACTGAATCGCCGCCGCCGATGATCGTGGTCGCGTTGGATTTCGCCATCGCTTCGGCGATCGCGCTCGTGCCGAGCGCAAAGTCCGGGATCTCGAAAATACCGAGCGGTCCGTTCCAGAGAATGGTTTTTGCTTTCGCAATCTCCTCTTCAAACAGTGCGATGGTCGCGCGGCCGGCATCAACAGCTTGCCAGCCGTCGCTGATTCCATGTTTCGGCGAAAGCCGTGGTGTATTTCGAACCGGCGCGCCGTCGCGGATTTCCTGCGCTTCGAGCACATCGACCGGCAGCAACAGCTTCACATTTTTTTTCCTGGCAAGATCGACAATTTCGTTGGCCAGATCGAGCTTATCCGCTTCCACGCGACTCGCGCCGATCGGAATTCCCTGCGCTTTGAAAATGTGTTCGCCATCGCGCCGCCGATCAAAATCGCATCGGCCTTTTCCATAAGCGCTTTGAGCACGCCGATTTTATCGGAAACTTTTGCGCCGCCCATGATGACGACGAACGGTTTCGCCGGCTGATCGAGTTCTTCATGGAGATATTTTAATTCCTTCTCCATTAGAAAACCCATCGCGGACTTTGCGACGAACTTCGTGATGCCAACGGTAGATGCATGCGCGCGGTGTGCGGCGCCGAACGCGTCGTTGACGTAGACGTCGCCGAGTTTTGCCAGCGCTTCGGCAAACTGAGGATCATTCGCTTCTTCCTCCGGCTGAAATCGCAGGTTCTCCAGTAACGTGACGCCACCTTGCTCCATGTCCGCAATGATCTTTCCCGGGATTTCGCCGATGGTCTCGTGACTAAACCCGACGGGCTGATCAATCAGTGAGTGCAGATGGTCGGCGACCCATCGCAGCGAATATTTCTCGGCCAGCTTTCCTTTCGGTCGGCCGAGATGCGACATGAGAATCGTTTTCGCGCCGTGCTCGCGCAGATGATTGATCGTCGGCAAGCTTTCGCGAATGCGCGTGTCATCGGTTATGTCGATCTTGCCGTCGCGTTCCTCGGTCGGAACATTAAAATCGACGCGCACGAGCACGCGCTTGCCCGGCACTTCGAGGTCGCGAACGGAAAGCTTACTCATCTTGGTTTGTCATCCCGAGCGAATGCGAGGGACCTCTCATTCAATCACGCGCTTTCTAGTTTGGGAGATCCTTCGCATCCGCTCAGGATGACAGCTGCTTTTATTGCCTCAACATCTCCATCATCTCGACGCAACGATTGCTGTAGCCCCACTCGTTGTCGTACCAGCCGACGATCTTCACGAACCGATTCCCGTGCGCCATGGTCAGTTTGCTGTCGAAAATGCAGGAGTGCGGATTGCCCACAATGTCCTGCGATACGAGCGGCTCGTCGCTGTACTCGAGCACGCCTTTGAAACTTTTGTCGCTCGCGGCGGCCTTGAACGCAGCGTTGATCGAATCGACAGTGGCATCTTTTTCGAGAACAGCGGTGAAATCGGTGACCGATCCGTCCGGCGTCGGAACGCGAAACGCGCCGCCGTTTAGTTTGCCTTTCAGATCGGGGATAACTTCGCCGATCGCTTTGGCCGCGCCGGTGCTCGACGGAATGATGCTGAGCGCGGCCGCGCGCGCGCGACGCAAATCTTCATGCGGAAAATCGAGAATGCGCTGGTCGTTCGTATAACTGTGGATCGTGCTCATGAAACCGTTCTGCACGCCGAAGTTGTCGTGCAAAACCTTCGCCATCGGCGCGAGACAATTGGTCGTGCAACTCGCGTTCGAAACGATCGTGTGCTTGGCCGGATCGAAAATTGAATCGTTCACGCCGATGCAAATCGTCGCGTCGGGATTTTTTGCCGGCGCGCTGATGAGCACACGTTTCGCGCCGCCATTGCTGATGTGCAGCTCGGCTTTATCGCGGCTGGTGAAGAAGCCGGTCGATTCCAGCACAACATCGACACCGAGATCTTTCCACGGCAGCTTCGCCGGATCGCGTTCCTTCAAAATTTTAATTTTGTGACCGCGCACGATGATATTCTCCTCGTCGTGGCCGATGTCGCCGTCGAATTTTCCGTGCACCGAATCCCACTTGAGCAGATGCGCGAGCGTGAGTGTGTCGCTGAGATCGTTGATTGCGCGGACGCGTTGCACGTCTTTTTGTGACATGGCGCGAAGCACGTTGCGTCCGATGCGCCCGAAGCCGTTGATGCCGTAATTTGCCATAATGATGTTTGCGAATTTCCGTTTTGCTATTGCTGATCGACTTTCGCCAGCAACGAATGCGGGCGGGAAAGTAAAATGCGCATACGGGCGAAGCAATGGAGAATTGCCGTCCTCGTCGCTGAAGCGTCATCCCGAGCGCAAGCGAGGGATCTCGCCTCCGGTCACTGAACCTCCTTGCGTGAGAGCGCGAACTTCGACTGTGAGATCCTTCGCTCCGCTCAGGATGACAATGCCGGCTGCTGTTGCGTGAGACAATGAAATGTCCCGAGACCCCAGATTAATTCGCAGCAATCGATGCCGATGACGCGACGATCCGGAAAACATTCGCGTAAGATCGACAATGCGGCTTCGTCATTCGGATCGGCAAACGTCGGAACGAGCACGCAGCTGTTCGCGATATAAAAGTTTGCGTAACTCGCGGGCAAGCGAA
>CATPCN010000375.1 GCA_955652855.1 uncultured Chthoniobacterales bacterium
ATCCAAAAGCCCGGTGGAATCACCGCGTTTTTCGGTATCACCACGATTCCGTCACGGATGAAATAATTTTCCGCGTCGAAATTAAGCGGCTTGCCTTCCGGCGTAATCACCACGCCATCTGCGATGCGCGCATTCTTGTCGATGATCGCGCGGTCGATCACGCAATTGCGGCCGATACCCATCCGCGGATGCCCGAGCGGAACGTTTTCCGGTTCCGTTTCAAAATAATCCGCCCCCATCACGATACTGTTCCGGATCGTGGCACCGCTTTGAATGATGCTGCGTACGCCAATCACGCTCCGCTCGATATGCGCGTCGGAAATAATGCAACCATCAGAAATGATCGCCTGCCGAAGAGTCGCGCCGTTGATTTTGCTGCCGGGCAAAAAGCGCGGATGCGTGTAGATCGGCGCCTGCGCTTCGAAAAAACTGTACTCCGGCACGATGTCGGTAAGATCGAGATTCGCATCGAAGAAGGCGCGGACCGTGCCGATGTCTTCCCAATAACCTTTAAAGATGAACGCGTGCACGCGCCGTTCCTGGATGGATTGCGGAATGACGTGTTTGCCGAAATCCGCCAGCTGATTGTTTAAACATTCAATCAACACGTCGCGATTGAAAACATAGATGCCCAGCGAAGCCTGAAACAGTTCTTCGTCTTCGCTTGAACCAGTCGCCGCCAGCAGCTCGCGGCTCATCTTCAATTCATTGAGCACAGCGGCCTCCGTCGGTTTCTCGACAAATCGCACGATCCGTCGGTCCGCATCGCTGTGCATGATTCCGAACTCGGAGGCGTGCACGCGCTGCACCGGCTTGGTCGCAAGCGTAATTTCCGCGCCGGAGCGGATGTGTTGATGCAGCAGAGTGCGAAAATCCATCCGGTAAAGCTGATCGCCGCTCAGGATCAAATAATAATCGAACGTCCCTTCCAGGAAGTACCGCATGTTCTGACGGACGGCGTCGGCCGTGCCTTGATACCACTCCGAGCCCTCCGGCGTTTGTTGCGCGGCGAGAATGTCCACGAAGCTGCGCGAAAAATTGTCGAACTTATAACTCGCCTGAATATGTCGATGTAACGACATGCTGTTGAACTGCGTCAGCACATAGATCGAGCGCAATCCTGAGTTCAGACAGTTGCTAATCGGAACATCGACAATGCGATATTTTCCGCCGAGCGGCACCGCCGGCTTAGAGCGGTCTTTCGTTAACGGAAACAAGCGCGTGCCCGCGCCGCCGCCCATGATGATTGCGAGCGTGCGTTGTGTCGTCCCGGGCGGGAGCGAAGGCGTCGATAATGTCGATGTTGCGCTCGCCGCGAGTGACTCGCGTCCTGCTCGGATAGATGAAGCCACGTAAACATTAACTCAGCGTCCGGGCCTTCCGGCAACCTTTTTGCTTATTCTGGCGTTGCTTGCGCGTGCTCGGCGTTGATGTCACGCTCAAAGCACCTTTTATGTGCGGAATTGTCGGTTACGTCGGCGGCTCGGAGGCCGCGCCCATTTTGCTTGAGGGTTTGCGCCGTCTCGAATATCGCGGCTACGACTCCGCGGGCGTCGCCATCGCGCACAATCATCACCTCGAAACGCGCAAGTGCGCCGGCCGCATCGCCGCGCTCGGAAAATTGATGTCGGAAAAACCGCCGAGCGGGACTTATGGCATCAGTCATACCCGTTGGGCGACTCATGGCAAAGTGACGGATGAAAACGCGCATCCGCATTTCGATTCCAGCGGCAAACTCGCGCTCGTGCACAACGGCGTGATCGAAAATTATCACGCGCTCAAGGAGAACCTCGTCCGTAGCAGCGATACCAAATTTCGCTCGGAAACCGACACCGAGGTTCTCGCACACTTGATCGGAAAACTTTACGTCGACTCGTGTGCCAGCACGGTTGATGTCGATCAAAAAAAAATGCGATTGGTCCAGGCTGTGCGCACCGCGCTCCAGCAAGTGATCGGCACCTACGGCATCGCGCTCGTTCATAGCGACATTCCAGATTTCATGGTCGGCGCGCGACGTGGCAGTCCGCTTGTGCTCGGTGTGGGCAAAGATGAGAACTTTCTAGCTAGCGATGTGAGCGCGATCGTCGCTTACACGCGCGACGCCGTTTATCTGAACGACTTCGACGTCGTCGCAATCGAGCGCAACAAATTCGAGATTAGCTCGCTCGCCGGCGAAATCGGCGACCGCGAGATAAGCAAAGTCGAGTTCACCGCCGAAGACGTCACGAAAGGCGATTACCCGCACTACATGCTTAAAGAAATTTTTGAGCAGCCCGGTTCAGTGCGCGACGCGATGCGCGGCCGGCTTAGCACTCAGGAGTGCAGCGCGAAGTTAGGCGGATTGAACATGACGACAGAACAACTGCGCGACGTGAGTCGGCTCGTTCTGACTGGTTGCGGCACCGCGCTCCACGCCGCCATGGTTGGCGAATATTTAATCGAGCATCTTGCCAATCTTCCGGTCGAAGTTGAATTCGCCAGTGAGTTTCGCCATCGTAACACGCCAATGACGCGCGACACGCTGGTCTTCGCCATCAGCCAGAGCGGCGAAACGGCCGACACGCTCGGCGCACTGCGCGAAAGCCGGCGCAAAGGCCATCGCACGCTCGGCATTTGCAACAACGTCGCCAGCACGATCGCGCGCGAAAGCGACGGCGGCGTTTACATGCACGCCGGTCCGGAGATCGGCGTGGCCGCAACGAAATCGTTCACATCGCAAGTCACGATTCTCGCGCTCATCGGTTTGCTGCTCGGGCGCATGCGCCATCTTGCCACTGCGGAAGGAACAAGCATCATCGAAGCGCTCGACGCATTGCCCGATCAAATCGAGCAAGTTTTGAAATTAAGCGATCAGATCAAAGCGATCGCAAAAAAATATGTCGATGTTAGCGGCATGCTCTTTTTCGGGCGGCAATTCAATTTCCCGATCGCGCTCGAAGGCGCGCTCAAGATGAAAGAGATCACTTACCTTTTCGCCGAAGGTCACCCGAGC
>CATPCN010000376.1 GCA_955652855.1 uncultured Chthoniobacterales bacterium
CTCCTCGGAAGATGGACGACTTCCCAATCTACAGAAAGTGGAGCTGGAGTGAGAAGACGGTCGTGACAACCAAACTCCCGCGAAGCGGGTTAGTACAATGCCCATTAACGGAATCTTGTCCACGCGGCACCGAGTACAATCGAATAATCTCGCCAGAGTGCGGCTGGAAACGATGCTGGAGGTGATCAATGTTAGCGTCTCGTCGGAACAGAGCCTCGAAACCCTAGGTACCAAACCCAAATTCTGGTTCAAGGACGACAAGCTAGGACAGTGTCTCTGCAAAATTGTCAGGCCAAACACAGGAGAGGACTGGTCCGAGGTGCTCAGCGCGGGAATCGCCTCAGCTATTGCTCTGCCGCATGCGGAATATCATCTCGCAAACTACGACGGAAAGCGCGCGGTCGTGAGCCCGTCTGTCGTGCAAAAGAACGACGCGTTATTGCTCGGCAACGAATTGCTCGTACGAATCGCTGAGACCTACGATGTTGGCGCGGCCCGTTTCCACCAAACGGCACACACTGTCAATCTCGTCTTCACTGCCCTAGAATCCATCGCGCTTTTGAAATTTCCTGCGGGCTGGCTCGCGCCGCCGATCATCAAGACACCTCCCGAACTATTCGTCGGATATCTTGCTTTGGATGCTCTCGTTGGAAACACCGATCGTCACCACGAAAATTGGGGTATCATCGCGACCCTTGAGCGTCCGAGCGCTGTGCTGCGGCTCGCGCCTACATTTGACCACGCTTCAAGCCTAGGTTGTCACGAGTTGGATGCGAGAAAAGCAGAGCGGCTCCGATCAAATGACAAAAACTTCAGCTGCGAAGCGTACGCGGCACGAGCCCGGTCTTGTTTTTTTCGCGACCCAGCCGATAATAGACCGATGGGACCTGTTGAAGCATTTGTGGAGGCGTCGAACCGGCACCGCACCGCCGCGCGGCACTGGATTGAAAGGGTCGCTGCGGTTACTGACGAGCATATCGCTATACTGTTGAATGAGGTGCCCGAAGATCGGTTGTCGACAATCTCTCGCGAATTCGCAACTCGGTTGCTGCAAGAAAACCGTCGTCGTATTTTAGGAGTCGGGCAATCCTTATGAACCGCACCTTATTTTTGGGTTGGCAAGATCCCGTCGCTCGTCGATGGTATGCGATCGGTCGCTTGACCTCAGAAGCCGGCAAGTACAAATTCGCCTACACGAACGGCGTCGAAGAAGCGATGAAAACCGGCCGCTTCGAGCCCATTCCGTCGTTTCCCGATCTCCACACATCGTACGAATCGGACGAATTGTTCCCTCTCTTCTCAAATCGGGTTTTGCCTCCGTCGCGACCAGAATATGGCGACATGCTTCATTGGCTGAGCGTCCCCGAGACTGAGGATGACCCGGTCGCGATCTTAGCAAGGACCGGAGGGCACCGAGTAACGGATACGTTTGAAGTTTTCCCATGTCCAGAGCCAACGAGCGATGGCGTCTACCAAATTCATTTTTTACTCCACGGTTTGAGTCACATGCCGCCGGAAGCGATCGCGCGCGCTGAGAAGCTGAATCCCGGAGAAAGCGTCCTCGTAATGCGTGACGTGCAGAACCCTCAGGATAAGCTCGCCCTCGCTCTGCGCACCGCGGAAAGTTACCCTGGGGACGTTTATCTGGTTGGCTACAGTCCGCGTTACTTGCGCGAGGACTTTGTGACACTGATGGATGCTGGAACTTCGCCAAGCATCACCATAGTTCGTGTGAACCCTGTGCCAGCCCCCGTCCAATTCCGCGTTTTGTGTCGAGCGGAAATGCGGTGCCCAAAGGGTTTCGAGCCCTTCTCCGGATTCGAATATCAGCCGCTCGTCGGGCGTGCCCTGAGATTTGAAAACACCCCTCAACCCCATTAACCCTTCATCGTTGAACAGATCGCACTGTGCCCATTTTTGTGCCCACCCCACGCATAGAAGCGTTATGCGCCATTGCTAGCGAAGGACCTCAAATGCTGCCCAAGCCTTTGAAAACTAGCAACAATGCGCAATGGTGATAAACCATTGTGCCCGCTGCTAAGTTACTGATAATGCGTTGGTTTCTGGTTCGGGACCAGGAGGCCGGTGGTTCGAATCCACTCGCCCCGACCAACTTCTTCAATCGCTCCCGGCGATTCCGCGGCAGACGGTTTTTCCGCTGTAGATGATTATGTAGATGGGGTCGATTTTCTAGCTCGTCTCATTTGGTGGGTGACTACCCAGAAGAGCGATTTTGATCTGGTCAGCCGCAGACTGCAGCAGGTCAGCGCATCGTGCGAGTTACCCACGGATCAAAGACCGTCCCCGTCAGGCGCATCGGTTTCCGTCGAAAGGACTATCTTTGGCGGTCACCTGGATGGAGATATCGCTCGCCGCAATCTCCTCAGCCCCAGGACTACGGCAATCGGAGCCATGAGCACAAAGTTCGCTGGTTCCGGCGCCTCAACGTCGACTGGAGTAAATGGGCCAGTAGCCGGCAGAGGACACCCACCAGACTCAAAGTCCTGAACGTCCCCGTCAGGCTTCTGCGGGGGAGTGCAGTGTGTAATTTGAATTACAAAATCAAAGCCTGTAATATCGGCTACCCCAATAGCACTTGGGTGAACATTCGCTGTGAGCGTGCCGGTCCAATCGTCCAAGTGAGGGCCATGGTTCGCCATCCCCGATTCCGTATCGCGAACGATATTTTGCATAGCCTTACCAGAATCCACGAACAGGCTGTACGGATTCCCAGTACCCACCCCGTCATTGGTATGTGCGGTGCCGGGTGGCGGTTTCACATGTACCGTATTCCCTGAAATTGTGAGAAAATCAACAAAGAAATGGGGGTCTTCAGTAACGTTAATGACAAAGCTCCAGTAGCCATCCGAGGTCAAAATCGTTTTACTCCCGTTCGCAGCCACCCCCCTATATGTAGTGGCAGAAGAGGCGAAGCCGGAGCCCGACCCTTGAATAGTCAACGCAAACGGCGTGTCCGAATAGCCGATACTGATCGATGCAGCTCTGAGTGTGATATTAAATGCGAGTGTAATCACGCATATCAAAGTCATCCTTATCCGTTGAGAAATCCGCATATTCCCTCTCCCGTTTACAGGTCAATAGTAGGGTTTCCTGTAAGAATTAGGATATCAGGAATTTCGCCGACTGGGAAGACCGTCCAGCAAAGCGCATAAAAGCCAGCGGTTGAGACGGATCTGTGCTGCCGGCTCGCTGAAATCACAAA
>CATPCN010000377.1 GCA_955652855.1 uncultured Chthoniobacterales bacterium
GCAGTAACGTGTCGCTCACGCGCCGGCCGCGAGATCCGCTCGCCGAAGAATTCTTTCGTTATCTCGATGTTGAGCGCAACGCTTCGCCGCGCACACTCATCGCATATCGGCAGGCGCTGACAGATTTTCGCAAGCAATTCGGCGCGCTGCCGTGGAAGAAATGCACGGCCGATAATTTTCGCGATTATCTTTTTGCGGCGATGAAGAAGGGCCAGGCGCGCTCTTACATTCGGCTGCAATTTTCTGCGCTGCGTCGCTTCTTCCGCTTTCTGAGCGAACGAAAAGGATTACGCCAGGATCCATTGCGCGAAGTGCAATTGCCGAAAGCGGAAAAGAAATTACCGCTCGTCCTCACGCGGCAACAGATTGAAGAATTGCTGAGCGCGCCACTGCGTGTCGCGAAAAATCGCGCGGCGCCGATCTGGATGGCGCTGCGCGATGTCGCGATCATGGAACTTTTTTACAGCAGCGGACTGCGTTTGAGCGAGCTCGCGGCGCTCGATGTTTCCGATCTCGATCTTTACACGGAATCGGTGCGCGTCTTTGGCAAAGGACGAAAGGAACGCGTTTGCCCGGTGGGCGTGCCTGCGATTGAAGCCGTGGCGCGTTACAGCACTGCGGCAAACGTGAACGCCGGGCCGCTTTTCATAAACAAATCGCGCCGCCGCATTTCACCGCGCTCGCTCTGGCTCGTGCTCAAACGCTACTTGCGTCACACTTCGATTCCGATTTCGCTCAGTCCGCACAAATTGCGGCATAGTTTTGCCACGCACTTACTCGATGGCGGCGCCGATTTGCGCAGCGTGCAGGCGCTGCTTGGTCACGCGAGTCTTTCGACGACGCAAATTTACACGCATGTCACCGTCGAGCGGTTAAAGAAAGCTTACGCGGACGCGCATCCTCGCGCGTAAGATTGACAACGGAGTTCGGCGGGAGCCGGACGACGCAGATGGGAAACCCAAAGGGTGAGCTTTCGGGGACGAAAGCGAATCAATTAACTCGCGCTCGCGGCGGGACTGCCCTGCGGCTCCGCGACGTGAAACGTTAGTTTATCGCCGGCCACCGAAACGTGAACGACGTCGCCGGCCTTCACCTGCCCACGCAATAATTCTTCGGCGAGCGGATCTTCGAGATAACGCTCGACCGCGCGGCGCATCGGACGCGCCCCGTAGGTCGGATCGTAGCCCTTCTCAATGAGAAATTCTTTGGCGGCTTCATCGAGCTCGATGTTAACTTCTTTCGCTTTGAGGCGGCCGAGCACTTTGTTGACTTCGAGTTGCACGATTTCGATCAAGTTCGGCTTGCTCAACTGATGGAAGACGATGATGTCGTCGAGCCGGTTGATGAATTCCGGTTTGAAAGCTTTCTTCGCCTCTTCCATGAGCTTGTCGCGCATCGCGTCGTGCTCGTGTTCGCCGAGCGGTTTGGTTGCGGCAAAGCCCATGGTCGTCTGACGCTTGAGTGTTTCCGCGCCGATGTTCGACGTCATAATGATGATGGTGTTTCGGAAATCGATCTTTCGGCCTAACGAGTCCGTGATTTTGCCGTCTTCCAAAATCTGGAGAAGCAAATGCATCACATCGGGATGCGCTTTTTCGATTTCGTCGAAAAGCACGACCGAGTACGGACGGCGTCGAACCGCTTCGGAAAGTTGGCCGCCTTCTTCGTAACCGACATAACCCGGAGGCGAACCGATCAAACGCGACGCGGTGAATTTCTCCATGTACTCGGACATGTCGATCTGAATGAGCGCATCGCGATCGCCGAACATGAATTCGGCAAGCTTCTGCGCGAGAAATGTTTTGCCGACGCCAGTCGGGCCGAGAAAAATGAATGAACCGATCGGGCGCCGCGGATCTTTCAAGTCGGCGCGGCTGCGGCGTAAAGCTTTGCTGATCGCGGTGACGGCTTCGTCCTGACCGATGACCCGCTGCTTGAGCTCCGATTCCATGGCAAGCAGCCTCTGCGTTTCCTTCTGTTCCATGCGTTGCAGCGGCACGCCGGTGACTTTGGAAATGATGTGCATCATGTCGTCTGCCGTCACAAGCACGTCCTTTTCTTCCCGCTCTTCGCGCCATTTATTTAAAATGCCGTCGAGTTTTTCTTTTGTTTGCTTTTCTTTGTCCCGCAGCGCGGCAGCCTTTTCGAAATCCTGCGCCTTAATGGCTGCTTCTTTTTCGATGCGAATCTCTTCGATTTCTTTTTCGATTTCCTTCACGTCCGGCGGACGCGTCATCGAATTGATGCGCGCGCGCGCGCCGGCTTCGTCCATCACGTCAATCGCTTTATCCGGTAAAAACCTTCCAGTGATATAACGATCGGAAAGTTTCACGGCGGTTTCGAGCGCTTCATCCGTGAGTTTCGCTTTGTGGTGCGCTTCGTATTTCGGACGCAACCCTTTCAAAATCTGAATCGCTTCTTCAATCTTGGGCGCCTCCACTTTCACTGTCTGGAAACGACGCTCGAGCGCCGCGTCCTTCTCGATGTATTTGCGGTATTCATTCAATGTCGTCGCGCCGACGCATTGCAATTCGCCGCGGCTCAGCGCCGGCTTGATGATATTCGATGCATCCATGGCCCCTTCGGCCGAACCCGCGCCCACAATCGTGTGCAGCTCATCTATAAATAAGATCACGTTTTTAGATCGACGTATTTCGTCCATGACCGCTTTGATGCGTTCTTCAAATTGGCCGCGGTACTTTGTGCCCGCGACCATCAAGGCCAGATCCAGCGTGATCACTTTTCGGTCACGTAAAAGTTCAGGAATGTTGCCGCTCGCAATCTCCTGTGCGAGCCCCTCGACAATCGCGGTCTTGCCGACGCCGGCTTCGCCAAGCAGCACCGTATTATTTTTGGTCCGGCGACAGAGCACTTGAATGACGCGCTCGATTTCGTTGTGCCGTCCAATCACCGGATCGAGCTCGCCCTTTTTTGCCAGATCGGTCAGGTCACGTCCGAAGGCGCGCAGCGCCGGGGTCTTCACATCTTTCTTCGAGCCACCTTCGGGCACGACGCCCTCCTCCACTTCCGGCGGCGTGAAATTGGGATCGAGCTCTTTTAAAATTTCGTTGCGCGTTCGATCAATATCGACCTCTAAACTTTTCAGCACGCGCGCAGCCACGCCTTCGCCTTCTTTCAACAGGCCGAGCAAAATGTGTTCGGTGCCGACATAGGAATGATTGAGCGCCTTGGCTTCTTTCCCGGCGAGCGCGAGCACTTTTTTTACGCGCGGCGTGTAGGGAATGTTACCGACCATCTTCGTCTCCGGGCCGGAGCCGACCTGCTTCTCGACTTCCATTCGCACTGTCTCGAGATCGAGTCCCATTTTTTGCAGAACGTTCACGGCCACGCCCTGCCCAAGCTTGATCAGGCCGAGCAGCAGATGCTCCGTGCCCACGTAATTATGATTGAAGCGGTCCGCTTCTTTGCGGGCCAGCGCCAGGACCTGCTGAGCGCGCGGTGTAAAATTATTCATTGTTCGTGGGCTCGGAAGCCGACCCATTGCCCGATTCCCGCGCCACTTTACTAATATCAGGTTTAGGGAAAACTTTCAAACGCTCGCGGATAATTTGCGCTCGCAAGTGATCGCGCTCTTCCGCATTTAACTTCTGTTGCGAAGTTTTTTGCAGATGCGCAGGCTGCGTATCCATGAAGAGTTCGTCGATCGGCAACCGTCGATCTTCCGGGAATGCGCCAAGATCGACACCGAGCTTTATGATCGACAATAAGTTGAGCGCTTCCTTCGAAGTCATGGCGTGCGCGAAAGTCAGCACGCCGTAAGCGCGACCAATCTGATCCCAAAGCGTGTTCGATTTTTTTTGAATCAACATTTGCCGCGCGTCGTGTTCCTTCTCGATGATCGTCTCGATTACTTTGGTGAGGCGACTGATGATCTCGTCTTCTTTTTCGCCAAGCGTCGTCTGATTAGAAATTTGAAATAAGTTGCCCATCGCTTCGGTTCCTTCGCCGTAGAGACCGCGCACGGCCAGACCGATTTTGTTCACCGCCTGGATGACTTGATTGATCAGATCGCTCAAAACGAGACCGGGCAAATGCAACATGGCCGACGCGCGCATACCGGTGCCAACGTTTGTCGGGCACGCCGTCAGATAACCGAGCTTCGGATCGTAAGCGAAATCGAGTTTGCCCTCGAGCGTACTGTCGATCTTGTCCACAAGCTTGAACGCACTTTTCAATTGCAAACCCGACCGAATCGATTGCATCCGCAGATGATCTTCTTCGTTGATCATGATGCTGAGCGTCTGCTTGCGATTCATCACCACCGCGCTGCCGACGC
>CATPCN010000378.1 GCA_955652855.1 uncultured Chthoniobacterales bacterium
GATCAGCCGCGCTCGATGTTTTCAACGTGGCTGGGGACGGTTTTGCTTTTTTTGTTTTTTGGATTGCTCGTGCTCGTCGTTTTCGGCGCCATTCCGCGGAAAGACAATTACGAAGACAAACGGGCGAAAGCGCGCGCGGAAAAATTGAAAACCGTGCGGGAAGAAACGAACAAGGCGCTAACGGCGTACACCTGGGTCGATAAGAACAAAGGCACGGTGCGCGTGCCAATCGAGCGCGCCATGGAACTGACGGTCGCCGAACTCGCTGCAAAAAAACCGATGTCGGCCGGTCCGATTGCAACTCCAGAACCTTCTCCGGCCGCGAGCGCTGCAGCGCCAACGCCATCCGCTTCACCAGCGGTGAGTCCAAGCGCAACGCCAAAGCCGACTTCGGTGCAGGGTCCGAACTCCGAAAGCCGTGGGCAACCGGCAGCGGCCATAAATCCGCCGGGAGCACCGCCCGGGACGCAACCTGGTGCATCCGTGACACCCGCTGCTTCGCCGACTCCAGCGAAATCACCGCCGGGAAGTCCGCCGCCCGCAGTGGGCGCAACGCCATAAGATCGACATAAACTTTTGAACATGAATCCCGTTGAGATCCCACTGAAAGGGCCGCTTAATCTGGCCGACATCAGCGCTGGCGATGTCGAACAAGTCGAGCGCGCATTGATCGACGCTTCCACGCGTGTGCCGGTCTTGATGTTTTACACCTCGGCGATCGTGTGGCTGTTGATCGGCACGCTTCTGGCCGGATTCGTTTCGTTCAAGTTGCACATGCCCGACATGTTTTCGGGAATTAGTTTTCTCACATGGGGTCGCGTTCGTCCGGCGCACATGAATGTGATGGTCTACGGCTGGGCCTCGATGGCCGGAATCGGCACGGCGATTTGGTTAATGGCGCGGCTTTGTCGAACCACCCTGCGTCATCCGCTCCTGCTCGTAGCGGGCGCGGCTTTTTGGAATTTCGGCGTCTTGCTCGGCGTGATTGGAATTCTGATGGGCGACAGCACCGGTTACCAATGGCTCGAGTTTCCCGCTTACGCGTCGATCGTTTTGTTCGCTGCCTACACGCTCGTCATTTCCTGGGCGGTGTTGATGTTTCGTTTCCGTCGCGGCGACGCGATTTATATCACGCAATGGTATTTGCTCGGCGCATTCCTTTGGTTCCCGTGGATGTACGCCGCTGCGCAGGTGATGCTTTTCATCACACCCGTGCAAGGCGTGATGCAAGCCGCCGTTACGTGGTGGTACGGGAATAATCTGCTCTTTCTGTGGTTCGGCGCGATCGGATTGGGCACCGCCTACTACATGATTCCGAAAGTAATCGGCCGCCCGGTTTACAGTTATCACCTCGCCACCATCGGATTCTGGAGCTACGCACTCTTTGCCAGTTGGACCGGAATGCAGCGACTTGTCGATGGACCGTTTCCAGCGTGGATGATTACAGCCAGTATCGCTGCGACAATCCTCACGATCATTCCGGTCGCGACCGTCGGCTTGAATCATCACATGACGATGCGCGGATATTTTCGGTTGTTGCATTACAGCCCCACGCTGCGCTTCACAATTTTCGGCGCAATGTCTTATACCGCTTTTAGTGCCCTCGGCGTGGTGATGTCGTTGCGCTCAGTTGCGCGCTATTTGCATTTTACCGAAGCGAGTATCGCGTATTCGCACCTCGGTCTCTATGGGTTTTTTACGATGGTGATGTTCGGATCGATGTATTACATCGTGCCGCGCCTGGTCGGTCGCGAATGGCGCTACGCCTCATTGATCAAACTCCATTTTTGGGGATCGGCTTACGGAGTGGGCCTGATGACTTTGATGCTGCTCGCGGGCGGTCTCGTGCAGGGGACGAATATGAGCGATCCCTCGCTGCCGTTTACTGAAAGCACGCAATCCATTCTGCCTTATCTGCGCGGCCGCAGTCTTTCCGGAATTCTGCTCATGGGTGCGCATTTTATTTTCGCGTTTCACTTCGGCCTGATGCTCTTTGGCCTGGGCCGAACAGCGAGCGTGCCGACATTCTTGAATCCGGTGGAAGCGGAACACGAGGGGACGGAAACATGAAGGGTTTGCTCCCACTTTTTCTCGGAATTTTCGGGACGTTCGCGTTTTCGTGGGTGGGCCTCACGCTTGTCCCGAATTTTCAGATCGGTCATCTCGATCCACAGATGGATGAAGATGGGAACGATGCATATCCTGCGCCGCGATCTGGAATGGCGGAGAGTGGTCGCAAAGTTTACGTCGAGAACGGCTGTTTCTACTGTCACAGCCAGCAGGTGCGCGCCGATTATGCGGCTTCGGACATCGATCGCAAATGGGGCGAACGTCGCAGCGCGCCACGCGATTACATTTTCGATCGGCCCGCCCTTCTCGGCAAAGAACGGCTCGGTCCTGATCTTTCAAACATCGGCAAACGCGCTCCCGCCGAAGAAGAAAACGCGCCGGCAGCGGCAGCGATTTCTCCAGCCGCTGCGCCGGCGGGTTCTGCGCCGCCTGCCGCGACTGCAACATCGAAAGCGCCGCCCGCGGTCGCTGCTTCACCGGCAACACCGAGTACGACCGCAGCCGATGCGAATCCCGCAAGTAACACGGCGACCTCCGCTGATTCCGCTCCGGCCAATGGTGAGCCGCGGCCATATTCCGTGGCGTGGCATCATCGCCATCTTTATTCGCCTCGCAGCATTAACCTCGATTCAAACATGCCGGCCTACCGTTTTCTTTATGAACAGCGCCGGATTGGCGGCGAACCTTCCGCGGACGCGCTCAAACTAAATCGTCGTGAAGCGCCGCCGGATGGCTGGGAAATTGTGCCCACGTACGACGCGAAATGTCTCGTCGCTTATTTGATATCGCTCGATCAATCGCATCCGCTCAAGGAGGTGAAATCCGCGGCGCCGCCTTCGCCGCCTGCACCGTGGAAAGCAGTGAAATGAACGAAAACGTCCCACATCGCGTCCGGCAAGGAATGGATTACGGCGAGCACGAAAATGTGCAGGATGTGCATGCTGCTATTCAACGCGAAAAGCGTGAGCCTCGCGTGGGGCTCGAGCCGCTCTCGCTTTGGCTTATCGGCATTTACGGCCTCGCTGTCTTTTTCGGCGGCGCGTATCTCGGTCGTTACTCAGGAAATTTTAGCGGAGACGGACTCGATCCGCTCGGCGGCGCGCCTCGTCTGGCGAAAGCAGGCGCAGTCGGTCCTGACGGCGGCGTAACAACCGCCGAACTTTCGCCGCGGGATCGTGGCAAAAAGATTTTCGCAGCGAATTGCCAGACCTGTCATCAAACAAATGGCTTGGGCGTGGCCGGTCAATATCCACCGCTCGCCGGTTCGGAGTTTACAACCGGCGGCTCGCGGCGGCCGGCCATGATTGTCCTCAAAGGTTTGCAAGGTCCGGTCACAGTCAAAGGCCAAAAATTTGGCAGCGCGGTGATGCAACCCTGGGAGAAAACATTGACCGACCAAAAAATTGCCGACGTCCTTACTTACGAACGGAGTGAGTGGGGGAACGCTGCCAGCGCGGTCACGGCCGATCAAATTGCCGGCCTGCGCAAAGAGCTGGGAAACCATCCAGACTCCTTCACCGAACCCGATCTGGAAGCTGTACCCGCGGACACTGAGCTCCCCGGTGGTGCACCCGCTGGCGCTGCGCCACCAAAGCCTGGCGAAGCCGTAAAACCGCAAGGCAGTCCCGCTGCCCCGCCGCCGAAATCGTAAGATCGACATTATTTCAGTACGACGCGATCGAGGCGCAGCAATTCGCCTAACGACCACGCTTGGAATGGACAGCCGCATGGTTTGAA
>CATPCN010000379.1 GCA_955652855.1 uncultured Chthoniobacterales bacterium
CCGCCGCCGATCACGAGAATTTTCACATGCACCTAAAACTCATATCGCGCCAGCCATTCTCTCGCTGCGCCGCCGAGCTCGGCTGCGCACGCTTTCAATTCGCTCGTAAAGAACCGCACGATCTGCGATCGCACTTCATCCGGCAACGGTAGTTTCTTGAGCTGCGCCTTTTGGTTGTGGTCGGCCGGCAGATCACCGCTCAGCTTCTGCGAATCTGCGCCGAGAAATTCCATGACCGACTGCCGTAATTTGACGGGCTCGCGTTTTAAATCATCGAAAAAATAAACATGGAGCCGGGTGGGATGAATATGGCGACGCCAGCGCGCGACGATTTGGCTGAGATACGAGCGCAAAAGAACTTCAGGCCGAAGTATATTCCGCATTACTGCATCGACATCATCAGGGTTGAAGGGACTAACGGTCTGATGCCGCACAAGCATACATAATTGCGACCAGACGCGCTCCACCGGGTCGCGCGCCAAAAAGATGACGTGCAAGCGCGGAAATCGCGTAGCGATGCATTCGACGACTTCGTCATGCAACGTCGAATATGCTGGCGTGATGTCGCCAGAGATAAGCGCGCCTTTAGGTTCGAACAGCGTCGCGTATCCCTCAAAATCAATCTCCGGCCGTTCAGAAAGCGCCTCCATCGCATCGAGAAAGCGCACATCACGGTCATCTCGCGCATTTTTTTGCAGCTTTCGCCGACGATTCCGGGCGAGGGAAAGGCCGCGTCGCGAACTGAAGTAATGCAGTCCCTTAACCGGTGGCATCCAGAAATCTGGGTGCGCTCGCAGCTGATCGTAAAGCCAACTCGTGCCCGCTTTCTGCGCGCCGACACAAAGAAAATCGGGTCCAGAGTGCGCGACGTTGTTTGGAGCCGTTTCCATTTGGCAGAAGTTTGAATTATTTTCCTAAGAGTGTCGAGACGCTGAGCAGTCGCTTGCAACTCGGCCGCTGTCTCCGCAAATTCAGATCTGTGCGTTGTACCATCGACAATTTTCGGAGCATCGCGTCCATTTCCAAACCAAATCCCCAGCGCACGGGTATTCGATGGCACCCGGACAAAGCGCCGCGGCAATGTACGATGGATCAAGTCGCGCATCGCGAAGGAAAATCGCTCGCGTTGCTCTAGTTTTATCGCGACCAGCTCGGCTCGGTAATTCTTCAAACGCCCCCCAGAATCTAAACCTTTCGAGCTGGCAGGGTATCGAGAATGTAAAGCCCGCCGCCTTGCGCGAAAATGACGTGACGCGAATCCGCGCCCCAGGCCGGATTTTCGCCGCTCGATAAGACGCGTGTGCCGCCACCGGAAAGATCGAGAATCGCAATTTGAAATTCGCCGCCGCCGCGCACATTGAACGCGACTTTTTTTCCGTCTGGCGACCAGCTTGGCTCCGTGCAATAACTGTGGCTGGTCGAAAGCATTTGGCCTGATCCACCGCCGGCCGAAATTCGATAAAGCTGCGGCGAACCACGATCGTCCGACGAATAAATAATTTCATCGCCGCTCGGCGACCAGGTCGGTCCGGATTCAACCCCATGTGTGTGAGTCAATCGCCGCGCGCCGCCGCCGCTGGCGCTGACGGTGTAAAGCTCCGGATTTCCATCTCTGCTCACGGTCAGTGCGATGCGTCCGCCATCCGGCGAAAACGAAGCGCCGCTGTTTGTACCGGGAAAATTCACGATGCGATTACGCGCACCGCTAGCGAGATCGATCATGTAAACATCGGGGTAGCCGCTTTGATAACCGGTGTAGGCGATGCGGCGCGCGTCTGGACTGATGGAAGGATGGACGCTGATCACGCCGTCGTGCGTGAGCTGTTTTACATTCGAGCCATCGTAATCGCCCACGTAAACTTCCTTTTTGCCGCTGCGCGTGCCGATGAACGCGATCTTGCTGCCGGCGATTCCTTTGTTGCCCGTCAGCGTTTCGACGATGTCGTCGGCAAAGCGATGCGCATTTTCTCGCGCGCCGCCGCTGTAAGTTTTCGAAAGCACCGTGCCGCCGCTGTGATCGACAACTTGTCCTTGCAAACTCCCGCCGCTAGCGCTGCCCCGCGCGGTGTAAGAAGCGTTCGCGCTCATCGTGAAATAGCCGGCAAGATCGAGATCGTGCTGCAACGTCTTCGTCGCCGCTGCGCCTTCGCTGCCACTGAGCGGCGTGAGTGTAAGATTTATTCGGTCGCCTTTGCTCACCGTGATGGTCGGCGTTTCCTCGGCGCGCGCGACGAAAGCGACACTCGTTAGGCAAAAGATCGACAATACGAAAGCTGCTATTTGTCTCATTGCTCAGAGTTCAATTCGAAATTGATGTTGACGTCGTAATGCTCACCGCTGCCGAGCCCATTCGGCAGAGGATCAACTTGCGTCACACGTTTCGCAACCGCCGCGATCGATTCATCGACAACGACATTTCCCGATGGCTTCACAATTTCAAATTTGGAAACGCGGCCGTCCTTTTCGATTCGAATCTTCACGAGCGCGGAAATCTTTGCGCCGCTCACGACACTCGTCGTCGGTTGAACCCATTCGCTATAAAAGCGGTCGTGCAACATGTTGCCGTACCACCCGGACTGCGACGCGCCACCGCCCGCGGCGCCATGTCCGCCTGCGCCCGGTGACCCCGCCGGTTTTCCGCCGTGAGCGGCGCTCGATTTTTTCGACGGCTTATCGGATTCATCATCCGAATCGCCTGTATCGGTTTTCGGGAGCGCGGTCTTGGCAATTTCTTTTTTGTGCTCAGTCTCAGCCGTTTCTTCATCGTTTTCTGATTTCTTAGGCGCCGCGGTCGGTTTCGGCGAAGCTTTTGCGACGACCGTTTTTTTTGGCGACGGTTTCGGTGTCGGCTTGGGCGACGGTTTCGGTGTTGGCTTCGGCGTCGCGGTTGGCTTCGGCGTTATTGTCGATGTTGGCGACAGCTTCGGGGTGGGAAGTTGAATATCGCTCTTCGCTGAAGTTAAGACGGGCTGCTCGTCCTGTTTCTCTTGTGGCTTTTCTTTTTTGATTTCCGGAGTCGGAGTTGGCGGCGATTTTCTTTCTGATTTCGTTTTACGCGACGAACGCTGCGCCGCTGCCGCGCCGTCGCCGGTGCCGCCATTCATCCAGACGACGTCAGTCGAATTGCCTTGTTGCGTTTGGCGGTTCCAGCGAATGACGCCGAGCAAAACCGCCACGTGCGCCAGTGCGATGATCGTGACGTTGCGCCAAAAGCGTGCGTCTCGCGACATCGCTATTTCGTTTCAGCTTTGGTCGCGATGCCGACTTTTGTGATCTCGGCCCGCTGCAGCGCGTCCATCAGTGAAACCAGCTTTTGCACCGGCAACTCGCGATCGGGGCGAATCACGACCGCGACATCGGGGTTCGCACTTTTCAATTCCACCAGTCGCTGCGCGAGCGTTGCGGCATCCATTTCCTCGTTGTTCAATCGGATCGCTTCCGTTCGATCGATCGAAATCGTCTGCACTTTCGTTGGATTGACCGGGGAACTCGGCGCGCCGCTCGATGGAATAACGAGGTTCACGCTGTTTTCGAGCAGCGGCGTCGTGATCATAAAAATAATCAACAAGACGAACGCCAGATCGAGCAGCGGCGTGATGTTGATCTCGCTGAGTGTCGTCAGACTGTTGCGCTGTGAATAACGTCTCATCGCCGGAACTCTGAAACGCGCCCGCCATGATCCACGTATTTGTGCTCGAACTCCGACGCGAGCTCGGCCGCGAAATTATCCATTTCCACGATCATGCCGCGGATGTTCGTGACGAGATAATTGTAACCAAACATCGCCGGGATCGCGACGCAGAGCGCAGTGACAGTGGTGATGAGCGCGCCGGAAACGCCTGGCGCCATGGCGGTGAGACTCGGCGCACCCGCCACCGCCACGTCGGTAAAAGTGTCCATCACGCCCCAAACGGTGCCGAGTAATCCGAGAAACGGCGAACCGCTCACCGCTGTGGCGAGCAAGATCATTTGCGATTCAAGCTCGAGCGCGGTCTCGCCAACCGCGCGTTCCATGGCCGCGTTGACCGCGCCCATTTGCGCGGGAGTAATTTTGTCTGCGATCTCAAGCCGCGCGCGAAAAGTTTCGTCCACTTCAGCCGAGCCGAGAAGATGAAACGACATCTCCTGACAACCGGCGCGATACACGTTGAAGAGTGGCGCGCCCGGAAAACGCGCGTTGCTTTCGAACAAACGGAGCGGTTGTCGATCTTTGCGAAACGCAACCAGAAAACGCGCGGTTTGTCTTCGCGCAAATTGAATCACGCGCAGCTTCGTTACCATGATCGACCAGCTGAAAACAGACACGATGCAAAGCAGCGTCAGCACCAGCTTGCCGGCGATGGTCGAGTGCTCGAACGCGAAGAGAAGGCCGCCCGCCGCGAGAAACTTCGGAAGTAGCATGTGGCCCAACTTGCTTTAGTAATAGCGGAATTCCGGCGAAGCGAAAGTGATCAGATCACTTTGCCTTCGCTTCGATCCGCGAATACTGCCGGCGCAAATACGCGCTGACCGTGAAGCCGATGCCGATCAAAATCAGAAACACGGAAAAAAACTGGCCGCGCGTCACGCCCCAAATCATCGATGCATCCGGCTCGCGGAAATTTTCGACCGCAATGCGGAAGATCGCGTAGCAGATAAAAAACAAGCCGGTCAAAAGTCCACTCGGCGTGCGCATGCGCGTTCGCACCAGCCAAACAATCGCAAACAGAACGACCCCTTCAAAGAACGCTTCGTAAAGTTGCGACGGATGCCGCGGCGTCAGAATTGTCCGCAAGATTTCTTTCACTTGCAATTGTCGATGTACGGCGGCAACGATCGCTTCAGGCGTTATTAGCGCTGGATTGATTTGCTGGCAGGCGACGATCGCGCGTTCGGCTTCCGCGGAATTATCGAACAGCTCTTTCGGAAATTGCATTGCCCATGGCACGTTCGTCACCCGACCGTAAAGCTCACCGTTGATGAAATTGGCGCAGCGACCGAAAAACAAACCGATCGGCGCAGTCACGACAAGATTGTCCCCGAGATTCGTCCAGGAAATCTTGTGCCGGTGCGCGTAGTAAAGTGTGAAAAGCAAAATGCCGATCATGCCGCCGTGACTCGCCATGCCGCCTTCCCACACGCGCAAGATCGACAATGGATCGCGCAACATCTCCGGTCTGTAGAAAAAAACGTAACCAAGCCGGCCGCCCAGCAGCACGCCGAAGAATGCCGCGCCCGAAATAAAGTCGCCCACTTGCGATGCACGCAGCTCGGCATAACCGCGGTCTGCAAGCCGCCGCATCAGCAGATATCCGCAAATGAATGCGAGGACATAAGCCAGCCCGTACCAACGCGGACCGATATTGTCCCAAAGCCGAAAGATAAACGGATCGAGATCGTGAATATAATACGCGCGCATCGGTGCGCGATTGTCAGCGATGTTCGCGACGCTCGCAACACAAACGCGCCGTCATCCCGAGCCGCGCAGACGGCGAGGGACCTCACAGTTGGAACTAAAACGGTCAAACCTAACTTGCGTGATCAACAAGTTTGGGGGAGATCCCTCGCTCCGCTCGGGATGACGGCGCCTATTTTGTGCGTGACGATTTCAACACATCACGCAAGAACGGCGCAGTGCGACTAATCCGATTGCGCGAAACTTCTTCCGGCGTGCCGGTCGCAACGATTTCGCCGCCGTCCGCGCCAGCTTCCGGCCCAAGATCGGCAATATAATCTGCTTCGGCGATCACGCTGAGATTGTGCTCGATCACGATGACGGTGTTGCCATCATCGACGAGACGATGCAGCACGTTCAAGAGCAACTCCACGTCCGCCATGTGCAACCCGATGGTTGGCTCTTCGAGCAAATATAATGTCGATCTTGGCTTGCGCATTTTCCGGATGCGCTCGTTCTGCGCGCGACCGACTCCGCGTTTGAGCTGCGTGACGAGTTTGAGCCGCTGCGCTTCGCCGCCGCTCAATGTCGGACTCGGCTGTCCGAGTTTCAGATAACCAAGGCCGGTGTCGACGAGCAACGAAAGCGGCCGCGCAATTTTTTGATGCGCCGAGAAAAATTCCGCCGCTTCTTCGATCGTCATCTCCATCACGTCGCCGATCGATTTTTCGTTGTAGAGAACTTCGAGCGTCTGCGCGTTGTAACGTTTCTCGCCGCAATCCTCGCACGGCACGTAGCTGCTCGGCAGAAAACTCATCTCGAGTTTGATCACGCCCTGGCCTTTGCATGTTTCACAACGGCCGCCCTCAGCGTTGAAAGAAAACCGGCTCGCTGAATATCCGCGCATGCGGGAAACCGGCAGCTGTGCATAAAGATTACGGATCTCATCGAATACTTTGATGTACGTTCCGGGCGTCGAGCGCGACGTCTTGCCGATGGGTGACTGATCGACTTCGTAAACGGCTTCGATTTCACTCGCGCCGCTCACCAGTTTAAACAGCTGTCCGTCATCGGAACGCTTCTTCTCTTCCAATTCGTCGCGCACGGCGGGCCAAAGCACCTCATGCATCAACGTCGATTTTCCCGAGCCTGAAATTCCTGTGATAACGGAGAGTCTGCCTATCGGAAAGCGAACATCGACATCTTTCAAATTGTTCGCATTCGCGCCGTGCACTTCAAGCCAGTGCTCGACGTCGCCTAACGAGCGCCGCGTTTTGCGAATAGGATGGCAAAGGGGACTCTTCAAACATCGGCCCGTTTCAGAATTCGCGTTGCGCTCGATCTCGTGCAGCGTGCCTTGTGCGACAACCTCGCCGCCATGCACGCCGGCGCGCGGCCCAAGGTCGATGATGTGGTCCGCGTGCCTCATCGTTTCTTCATCGTGCTCGACGATCACGAGCGAATTTCCCTTTTCCCGCAGCGCCGTGAGGGTCTCGAGCAATCGCAAATTATCGCGCGGATGCAATCCGATCGTCGGCTCATCGAGCACGTAAAGCACGCCACGAAGGTTTGAGCCAAGCTGCGCGGCCAATCGAATGCGTTGCGATTCGCCACCGCTCAAAGTTTTGGCCGAGCGTCCGAGCGCGAGATAGCCCAACCCGACGTTCTCCATGAAATGCAGACGCTGCTTAATTTCCGGGACGAGATCGGCCGCAATGGTTTGTTGCGTCCCGCGAAACTTCGACTTGTCGATC
Source organism: uncultured Chthoniobacterales bacterium (assembly GCA_955652855.1). The sequence continues at coordinate 7,129 of CATPCN010000379.1, forward strand.
TTTTGCGCAGCTTCCGCCGCCGAGAGGCTTGTGAATTGATCAATCGTGTAGCCTTGCACGCGCACATGACGCGCCACCGCATTCAAGCGCGAGCCGTGGC
>CATPCN010000380.1 GCA_955652855.1 uncultured Chthoniobacterales bacterium
AACCGAATATTTCCCCTCGGCATCGCTGGCGTCTGGCCAAGTAGGACACTCTGGCCGGCGAAACCCACATTGTAGAGACGCACCGTGATGCCGGTTGCGGGTAAGCCGTGGTCGAAGACCAGGTTCCCCTGAACTGTAAATACGGCTACAACGATCACAACCAAGTGCGGGGCGCCGGCGACTATCTCCACCGGCTGTTGGACGGCATTCGAACTGCCGCTTGGAGTCAGAGTGAACCGGTAGGTGCCTGGCGTGGCTTGAAACCCCGTTAATGCGATGTCTTTGGAGGCGTCGGCTGCTTTCAGACTGAACGCTTGACCCGTAGCCGCCGATTGGATCTGCACATCCACCGTTCCGCCGAGCGCTTGTCCTTGCGGATTCAGCACTCTCAGGACGAGTGGGACGTTGGTGATGGTTTGCGCCATATTTTGTTCTCCCCCAGGAGCACAGCCTTCTATCTAAAGAAATAATCCCGTAAATACCTAAAGCCGGACTTAGCTGTCTCTTCAGCAGCGGCTTCTTCGGCCGCTGCCTCACGCACTATTGCCTCCCCATAACGCGACGCAGCTTTTGCGGTTCCAGCAACCACGGGAGCGACGCGAGCCAGTACAGGGGCGATCCGATATCCGACATACGCAAGTTGCGGTGCAACCTCTGCGACAGCGACAACCGTCCCGCCCGCTGCCGCCTCGGGGGCAAGAGCCACCGCCGTCCCAGCAACAACGGCCGCCGTAGTTCCTCCCACAATGCTTACCGTCAGCGCCCCTCCAATAAGCTCGGATTGCCTTAGGAAAGCTTCTTGTCCCACACTCGTCCCCTTTAGGGCTTCCAGTGGTTTTGACGGACCGAAGAACTTTGCACGCCGAGCCGCTTCGGCGGCAGCGGCCGCATCCACCTTGGCCTGAAAACCCGGAGGAGGTTGCCCGCCGCCGCCCTCAGGCGGCTTACGCCATCCCCTCCTTTTCAGTTCCTTCTCTGCCTTTTTGAGCGTCTCCTGCGGTTTCTCGATCTCTTTGAGCTTTGCCGCCAGCTCGGAAGCCTTGCCTGCATCGGCTCGCACGCCCTGCGCTTTGAGTTCGGCCTTGAGCTGTTTCTCGAGCCCGGGAACGTCAGCCTTTATCTGCTCGATGTTCCTTTTCGCTTCAGCGATGTCGTCGAATGCCTTCCCCGCTCGTTGTCCTGCGCTCTCGTGTTGGGCGGCCCAGCGTTGAAGGTGCTCGGCAAACTCATGGTCGCTCATAGTCGGATACTGCTCTGGTCTGGGGGGCTGAGCAGTGGGCAGATCCTCGACCCGCGACGTGATGGTGTGGAGCGTGTGGATGACTTGGTCGAGACGATCGATGGTCTGAACATAGAGAGGCGCGGGAGGCTCTGAGGCGGTGCCTGACGGATCTCCCAGCCTGACCGGGTTCGCGTGCACGTACAGATAGAAGTTCGCACCATCGACGAGCCCCGCCGGATCGCAGCTCGTCCATCTCCCGAGCCATGGCGCGTAATACCGCGCTCCGTGGTAGGTGAACCCGGTTTCCTCATCGCGCTCCTTGCCGGTGAAGCGATAGCGCTTGAGGCTTACCTCGGCGAGCGTGCGTCCGGCCTGATATGACGTGCTGCCGTAAGGGTAGTATTCTTCATAAGAAATGACGGCGGCGCTTTCGTCCAGTTCGAGGCATGCTGTGCCGAGGTGATTGTCGAATTGATAACGCGTCGCTATTCCCGGTAATGATCCCAGCGGAGCGCCGATATCTGCCGTCTTGGTTTCCACCAGCGCGATGCGCTTCTTGTCATCCATGACGTGCAGCGTTTCGCGCGCCAGCGTGACGTTGCCACCGGCATCATATTCCCGGTAGAGCTCGAAGCCACCCACGTACAGCCGTTCATTCCTCATGATTCCGGCAGACGATTCCGTGGCCTTGCGGACTCTCTGACCCGCGGCGTCGTAAACGTAATACGTGCGTTCTCCCTGGTGCAGAGCGCCATCGGCGTCGCTGGCATTCACTGCCTGCCGGCGCGTCATGTTCAGTTGATCCTTGAAATTCCACCGCATGGCCTGCAACTGCGGCATGCTGGTCATGTTGCCGTGCAGATCGTAGGTGTAGGGTTCATTCAGAGGCTGACCGCCACTTACCGCGGTACTCGTCAGCCGGTTGCTTATCTTCCCCGGCTCGAGCAGGCTGGCTTCGTTGTAGACATAGGAGCGCGTCCAGCCGGGATTCGCAGGATTGGCGCCGCGATGGATAAACTGCTGGAAGTTACCTACGGGGTCGTACCGATACTGCTCGGTGTAAGTCCCCACGGCATGGCCATCGCTGGGACTGAGCAAGCCTGTGCGCGGCACATCGTTGTAAGAAGTGGGCGACGGCGGTAAAGACCCGCCCCCGTTCACTCCCAGTTGTTCGCGGCCGCTGGCCTGGATCAGCCGGTAGATGGCGTCATAGGTATAGTCGGCGCTGGGCTCGACGCGCTGGTTTTTGAAGAAGACCACGTTGTGGATATCTGCGTTGTCCTGTATGTGCGTGATGTTACCGGTGGGATCGTAAGTATAAAAGAGATCCTGCACGACCTGTTGGTTGGCCGGGAAACCCGGCCGCGTGGTGGTAAGACGAACCAGTCGGAACGTGGAGGGATCATAGGTATAGGCTGTCGCGGTGCTGGTGCCGTGCTCGATGAGGATGCGCTGGCCTTTCGCGTTGTAATCGATGTTGGTGACAAATGGAGTAGCGGCTGCGGCGCCGCGCAGGTTGACACCTATCGTTTCCAGGAAATTGGCTTCGTTGTAGGTAGGCCGCACCACGCTTCCATCGGGTGTGACGGCAGCGATGGGACGATTGAGCGCGTCGTATTGCGTGCTCGTAACAAAGATCTCCGGGTGGAACGCCGGCGGGGCCGCAGACCAGTCGGGCAGACCCTTATAATCCCGGATGAACTGGCGGCTGCTCCGGCGCAGGTTGCCCTTGAAGTCGTAGCCTTCATCCTGATTCGTAGCAGGATTGTGCCCCATGTTCGTCACTACGCCGGCGGAATCGTTATGTTGGAAGACCCGTGTGTTCAGGTTGAGCGCGGCCGGTTGTCCTTCGCCGTAGACGATGTTTTCGTAGAGGATTTCAGCGGCCGTGGTTCGCGGGTCGGAGTTGACCGAATCTGTACCGAGAACGAACAGTCGCGTCGGGCGGCGCAGCACGTCGTAGGCCGTACGGAAGTTGTGACCTCGGTTGTCCCAGGCGCGAATGGGTTTGCCTGCGATGTCGTTCAGCATCCACCGCTCGCCCGCTTCCATGCTTGCCTGATGGATGTGGTTGTGGAGCATGTCGTAGTCGTACCGGATTACAATCCGTCCCTGCTCGTCGCCCGCCTGAACGATCGGGTCACGCACGGAACGCTGAAGGCCTTCAATGTCGAGTTCCACGCGTGATGGGTACTTGCCGGCTGCGGCGTTGTCGATGACCGTCAGAAAGGTCCGTCCGAGAGTATCGAAATAAGTCGTTGCCGGCGTGTTCGCGTGCGCCGCAGCCTTGTTAGCGGCATCTTGCTCCTGTGGTCCAAATCCTCCCGCTATTCGCTGTGTGTACCAGGAGGGGGAATAGTCGCCGTTGGGCAGGAGTTTGAAATAGTCGCCCACATCAGGGTCAGCCGTTGGATCCGTCTGGAGAACCGTGTCGGTTACGTCCCATGTCTCCTGGCGCCAGGGATCGAAGACGACCTTCTCATAGGTATGGTTGGGATGGATCGTAGCCACGACCCGCTCCACCGGGTCGTAACAAAGAATGGGACTGACACCAACTTGAACGCCGAACTCGAACTGATGTCCTTTCGTGTGGAGTTGCGAGAAGAATGGCTCATACTGGCGAATGGGCTTGCCTTTGTTGTTGAAGATGGTCCAACCGCTGCCAACCCAGCGTGGATCGATGGTTGGACCCTGGTCGACGGCCGGGCCGGGTTCGGCTTGTATCTTCTTCTGGATTTCACGGCCGTAGCCGTCAGAGTAGCTGAGGGCAATCTGAATCCTGGTAGTTTGTCCCTCTGTGAGATCGCTGACGTGGGTTTCGCGGGCGAGCGTGGCGGCGAAAACGGGCAACCATTTCGTCGGATCATCGGGTGCGGCAGCTCGGGAGTTCAAGAATTGCCGCACGTCATAGATGATTCGGGTCGTAGCCGTTCCTAAC
>CATPCN010000381.1 GCA_955652855.1 uncultured Chthoniobacterales bacterium
AGTTATTAGAGGATCATGGCACAGCCATTGCTAGATAGAGGTCAAAGCTCGGGAGTCACTTAAAATACTTAAACTTGACGTTCCCTTCCGTCAGCTTTTACAGCGGGATCAGAAATGATCTCGCTTTTTTTTGATTTCGTGAGGCGAGCCACCTTCGGTCGCCACGGAGACCTGCGGCGAACCGAGGATGACTGAAAAGTAAGATTTAAAATTTAAGAAGGATGAAGTCGAACCGCACTATTTTTTCCGCGTGTAATTAATTTCCATTGTCTTTGCTTCTGTCCCGCCGCGGTCCTCGTAGTTCTCGAAGGTTTGATGGTCCTGGTCGATGATTTTTACCACCATGCGAGCCTTTGTTTTCATCCCCGGTATCGCCTCGTATTCCCCAGTGTAAGTGAACGTTTTCGTGGCGGAATCGTAAGCGCCTTCCGAGTTCATGATGCCGGTACCCATGTTGTCGGCCCAGGTGCCGACGAATTTCTTTTTCACATTGTCATAGCCGTCAGTCGACATGCCCTTGAACTCCATGTTCTGCATTTTGCCGTCCGAGCCAGGCATCTGCATTTTGCCGGTGTACTCGCCGGTCAAGTAGCGTCCGCCCATGATGGTCTTCCGAACAGCGGTGCCTTTGGATTCACTCGGCGGCGCGCCGGGAGCCATCCACATTTTGACGGTGTAAGTCCAAGTTCCAGCCATGTCCGCGAGGAGTTTGTGGTTCTCGTTCAACTTCGCTAGCTCCGTCATTTGGGCCATCATCTTCTGCATGTCGGCTGCGCTCGGTTGTCCGGTCGGCGCAGCAGCTGGGCCACTACTTGTGGTCGCAGCGCCACTCGGGCTCGAAGCGGCGGCTGGCGAAGCTGCGGTCTGTTGTGCGAATGACGAGACGGTTAGCAACGCGCCAACGAAAAGGATCGCGAATATGGTTGAGAGAGGTTTCATGGAGCGATTCTTTTTCAGATCGGGCTGCGGCGTCAAGCTCGGAACGGCATCCATTACGGTAACGAAGCAACGATTCGAGCGACCAAAAGTTGGGGCATGATACCGAAAAAGAGGACCGCGATCGCAAGCACGGTGACCGTGATTTGTTGTAAAGAATCGAAGCGGCCAGCGGAGATAGGAGCGTCCGATTTCTCCACAAAGATCATCTTGAGAACGATCAGGTAATAATAGAGCGAGATAAGGCTGCCGAAGAGGGCCATCGCGACGAGCCAGAGCAAGCCGTGGTTTTCACCAGCGCGCATGGCGACGCTGAACAGATAGAACTTTCCGAAAAATCCAGCGAGCGGCGGCAAGCCGGCCAATGAGAGCATGAAGATCGACATACAGCCGGCGAGCAGCGGCGATCGCGACCACAATCCGGAAAAATTCTTTAAGTCGTCGCCGCCTGTTTCGCGTCGCACCAGCGCGACGACGCCGAATGCGCCGATGAGTGTGAATGCGTAGACCGTCGTGTAAAACAATGTCGCTGAAAATCCGTCGCGCCCGCCGGCAACGAGTCCGAGCAATGTGTAACCGGCGTGCGCGACGGCGGAGTAAGCGAGCAGTCGACGAACGTTCGTCTGAGCGAGCGCGACGAGATTGCCAACTAAGATCGACAATGCGGCGAGCACCGCGAGCACCGGCGACCACCCGGCAACCATCGCGTGCCAGTCGGCGCTGCCGTGCACCGGGCCGAATCCGACGAGAACGATTTTTCCAAGCACGACGAACGACGCGACCTTCGAGCCCGACGCGATGAACGCCGCGCTCGGAATTGGCGCGCCCTGGTATGCGTCGGGCGCCCAAAGATGAAACGGCGCGGCGGCGATTTTGAACGCGAACCCGACAAGCGTCATCACGATACCGACGAAGAGCAGCGGTTGCACTGATTCGGCGTTTAATTTTTGCCCAATCGCGGTCAGCCCGGTCGTTCCCGACATGCCGTAGATGAAGCTCAATCCAAAAAGCGTGAACGCGCTCGCGGTGCTGCCGAACAGAAAATATTTCAGGCCCGCTTCCGCAGAGCGCACATCTGTTTTATCGAACGCGGCCATCACATAAAGCGACAGGCCGGTGAGTTCGAGTCCGATGAAGATCATGAGCAACTCTTCGCTGCCAACGAGCAGCATCAGGCCGATCGTCGCGAGGAGAACCATCGCGAGATATTCGCCGCGGTTACGCGAAGTCTGGTCCGTACGCGCGAGAATCACCGTGAAAAAGGCGAGCGCAAGGCAGATGATTTTGAACAGCGATGTCAACGGCGTGATCACGAGCATCCCATGAAACAGAGTCGCGTGTTCCGGCAACATGAGCACCGCGGCCGCGGCGAACATGAGTCCAGCCGCAGCGACTCCGGAACAAAGTCCGGGCGTACGCTCACTCGCGAGCCCGAAGGCAAGGACGACGAGCGCCGTCACGACAACAACGGCTTCGGGCGATGCGAGTTTGAGCAGGTCGAGATAATTCATTTGAGAAACCTCATCGCCTCAACCGGAGGCATGATGCGATCGAGCAACAGCTTGGGATAAAGTCCGATCCCGAGCGTTGCGAACATGAGCAGGCCGGCTCCTAATTTTTCCGCCAGCGTGATTGGTGGCAACGCTCGTGCAGATGCGTCGGACGACACGGAGGTCGTTCCTCCATTTGTCGAAACGGAGCTATCGAAGAAAGTTTTCTTCAACGCGCGCAATGTGAACGCGGCCACCAGGACCATGCCCGCGCCGACGATAAACACCGCTGCCGGATAAGTTTTCCACGTGCCGATGAGGATTGTAATTTCAGCGGCGAACCCACTGAAACCGGGAATGCCCATTGATGCCGCTGATGCGATGACAAACGCGAACGCGGCAAATGGAAGCGCGCCACTTAGTCCTAAGATCGACAATTCGTCGAGATCGCGAGTGTGAGTGCGGCGATAGACCATGCGTCCGGCAATGGCAAAGAGCAGTGCCCCGATCACGCCGTGCGAAAACATTTGCAGCACGGCTCCGCCGACGCCGAGCATGTTTGCCGTGGCCAGTCCGAGCAGTACGAATCCCATGTGGCTGACGCTCGAATAACCGATGACGAATTTCAGATCGCGCTGCCGCAGCGCAACCGCTGCCGCGTAAACGATTCCGATAACAGCTAGAATGGCGATCCATTTGCTCCACATCTGGAAACCTTGCGGGAAAAGATTCATCGCGACGCGCAACGCACCGTAAGCGCCAAGTTTCATGACGATGCCGGCAAGCAACATCGAACCTGCGGTCGGCGCGGCGACGTGACCGGTCGGCGCCCACGTGTGCAATGGCCAGATGCCGGCGAGCACAGCGAACCCGAGAAACAACACCGGGAATGCCCATAGTTGGAGCTGCGGTGTAAATTGAAACTGCGCGAGTTGCTGCAGATTCAATGAACCGGCCGTGACGTAGGCGGCGATGATTCCGATGAACACGAGTGCGCCGCCGAAAAAGGAATAGAGAGTTAACTTCATCGCGCCGTACTCCTTGTTGGTCGATCCCCAAATCGCGATGAGGAAATACTTCGGCACGATGACGAGCTCGTAGAAGACGAAGAAGAGAAAGAGATCGGCACTAAGAAAGACGCCGTACGAGCCACCTACAACGAGCAGCAACCAGAAGAAAAATTCGTTCGACCGGTGCTCGACGTCCCACGAAAAAAGGACTGCGCTCACTGCGGTTAGGCCGGTGACGAGCGCCAGCGTTAGGCTGATCCCATCGACCGCGAGATGATATTCCATCCCGAGCATCGGCACCCACGCGACGCGCACAATTGTTGTGAAGTGCGCAAGATCGACATCGTCGCAGAAGAACGCTGCCAAACTGATTGCGAAACCGGCCGCGGTTGTTGCGAGTGCAAGCCCACGCGAAAAAATGCGCGGCAGGAAGAGTAGCAGGAGCGCGCCCGCAAACGTGATGTAAATGGTCCAGGCGATCATCGACGTTTGCGCGCCCGATAACGCGCAGTCTTCTCGCGAACATGAAATCCGATTTCGCGGCGAGGCTTTGTCGGCGGAGCCATTAACTGTCTGATTGCTTCGATGATCCCGTCGATTTGCTTGTCATGCCCGCCAACACGCGCTTCTAGTTCCTTAAGTTTCCGCGCAAGCTCGCGATTCGTTTCCAGCGCCTGCCGCAGTCTGACGAACGCGCGCATGATCGCGATGTTCACTTTCACTGCTCGGTCGCTGTTCAATACGCTCGATAACATCGCCACGCCTTGTTCTGTGAACGCGTAGGGAAGTGCGCGGCGTAACCCACCCCAACTTGAAGTCACAAATTGTGACTTCAAGTTTTCGAACTCCATTCCAGTGCCCATCACGCAAACAATCGCGCCATCTGAACGACGGTTGTGTTAAAGATGTTAAAGACGAACTGCGGCGCGATCCCGATCGCGAACATGAGAAGCGTGACGGGAACCACGACGAACTTTTCGCTTCGCAAAAGATCGGGGAACGCGCTGCAACTTTCCGCGAGCGGACCGCTGAAGAGCGCTTGCATCGCACGCATGAACACAACGGCGGTGACGAGAAGACCGATCACGGCGGCGGCCGTGAACGACGCCGCGACGGCGAATGAACCTTTGAAGATGAGAAATTCGCCGATGAATCCGTTCAGTCCGGGCAGGCCGAGCGATGAGAACATGGCGACGCTCATCCAACCGCAGAGCAACGGCGTCCGCTGCATCAAACCGCCAAAATCATTGATGCCGCGCAAGCCGCGGCGTTCTTCGAGTAATCCCACGTAATAAAATAACGCGGCGGCCGTGATGCCGTGGTTGAAGATTTGCATGAAGACGCCGCTCAACGCCGCTTGCATGTCGATCAAAGACGATGTCGATCTTGCGACCACGGCGAAGAGACCGAGCATGCAATAGCCGAGATGGTTGATCGACAAGTACGCGACCATCCGCTTCAAATCCGACTGGGCCCATGCGGCGAGGGAGGCGAAGATGATCGAGCAGACTGCCAGCGCAAGCAGCCATGGACCGAGCACTTTGATCTCGTTAGGGAAAAGCGGAAGGAGCAGTCGCACGAAACCGTAGACGCCCATCTTCGAGAGCACGCCGGTCAACACCATCGACACGCCGGTCGGCGCGGTCTCGTAAGCTTCGGGCAGCCAAGTGTGAAAGGGAAAGAGCGGCACTTTGACCGCGAGCCCGAGAAAGATTCCAGCGAATGCGAACCACGCGAGATTTCCAGTGAGCAGTCCCGTTTTTCCGAGAGCGGCGAGAGTGGCGAAATCGAACGTGCCCTTCGCAAAATAAATTCCGAGGAACGAGAGCAGCATGGCGACGCTGCCGAGGAA
>CATPCN010000382.1 GCA_955652855.1 uncultured Chthoniobacterales bacterium
CATTATCTCCTGCGCGGAGTATCCGGGTTCCGGCAGTTCTTCAGGCGAGATGCCCCACACGCCAGCGACATGCTCGCGCGCCTTGGGGTCCAGCAGCGATCGCTGACCCGGTAATTGATCGCATTTCTGTCCATGTTCACGTCCACCCTGGCCGTTACCTTGGCCGGTGATCATGGTGCAGCCGCAGCCCTCGCGTCCGATGTGTCCGGTCGCCAGAGTCAGGTTGATCAGCGCGGAACAATTTTCCACACCTTTCGACTGATGTTCGATGCCCCGCGCATGCATGGCGATAGCGCGGTCAGCTTTCGCGAACCAATGAGCCGCCTTCTCGATAGATTCAGGAGGTACACCGGTCATTTCGCCGGCTGTTCGCGGATCGTAGCCTGCAACCGATGCCTTTACAGCATCGAAGCCGGTGGTGTGCTCGACGATGAAAAGATCGTCCTGCAGGTTGTCGCGCAGGACCACATGCAGCATGCCGTTGAGCAGCGCCAAATCTGTGCCGGGCCGGAGCGGCAGGAAGAGATCGGCGTTGCGCGAGATGGGCGTCATACGTGGATCGGCGACGATCAGCCGGCCCCCGCTGTCGCGGCATCGCCAGATGTAGTCCGTGGTAATGGGAGCGCACTCGCCGATGTTCGCGCCGATTACAAACAAAATCTGAGCTTTTGGAATCTCGCTCCATGGGATTAGACTACGATCCACATCGAACGCCAGTTTGTAGGCGACCCCGGCAGACACCATGCACAGTCGTCCGTTGTAGTCGATGTGCCGCGTGCCCAGAGCGACACGCGCGAACTTGCCCATCAGATAGGCCTTCTCAGTAGTGAGCGAAGCGCCCCCGTATACGGCGACCGCATCTTTGCCGTATTTTTCCTGCACCTCACGCAGGCGTTGGGCGGTGAAAGAAAGCGCCTCGTCCCACCCTGCTTTGCGGAAACCAGAGGCGGTGCGCATCAACGGATCCAGCAAGCGGTCGGGATGGTTCGCCTGAAGATAACGCTTCACTCCCTTAGGACAAAGCATCCCCCGATTGAAAGGGAATTCTTCCCATGGTTCAAACCCGATCACTTTATTTTCATGAACCTTCAACTGAATGCCGCACTGCTGGCCACAAAAACAGCAATGGGTTTTCACCAGGCGATCGGGCACGGACCGCGATTCCTTGCTCCAGCCTCCTTCCGGTGCATAGTTCAGATGTGGACCGTATTTTTCCGTGAGTTGCTCCAACGGCAGGGGTGCTTTAGCCATGAACAACACTCGGATGTTTCAGCCGGCGCTGTGCGGCGGACAAGGATTTGCGCTTACAGGCGGGGCAAAGATCCTGCCAGTTATGCTGATTTTCAGACATGGTGAAATTGAAGCCTAGTTCGGGCAGGATCGTCTTCAGATCCAGCACGTGCAGTGCCGAAGCAAAGCGCTGGTGGCACCGTGGGCAGATTGCTCCCGGGCCGCTGTCGGCGGTCATGTGGTACAGCTTTACGCCGAGCTGCGCAGGCCGCTGGAATATGTGAAAGAATTTGCCGAAAGGCAGATAGAGCAGACCTGCGATTACGGTTATTGCATGAATGATCGCAAGGAAGCTGTAGGAGGCTCCGCGCAGCCACTCCTGCGAGACCGTGAGAGCGAGGCCGGTGACAGAGATGGCGAACAGCAGAAGGATAGGGAAGAAGTCCATCGCGAAACTCTGCACTGTCTGAGCGCCCTTATCGCGTAGACGCCGCCATAGTGACAGCCCGACTCCCGTCAAGACCAATGCGGCTGAAATGTCCAGTCCGTGGAAGAGCAGCCAGGCGATCGCGGTGTGCAGCGGGAACGTGCCGGTAGGAAATCCGAACAGATATGTAACATATGTAGACTGGTCGGTCGGGAGCGAGCGGAATCCAATCCAGCCAAACACCAGCGGGAAGGTGATTGCGGCCGCCAAAATACACCCCCAGAAAATGCACTGATGCATCCACCAGCGCAGGTGCGAGCGCTTATATATGAATGTCTGCGCGACTATGTTTCGTCCGGTGAGCCTGGTGAGATTTAGTGTCCCGCGGAGAAGGCCTTGCTCGCGAAAGATTTGCCATCCCCGGCGCCAGTACACGCGGGTCGGCGGTTTATCGAGCCAGACATTGTAGTGATAGACAACACCCCATGTAGCGAAGATAATTGCAAACGTATAGATTACCAGCGCGGGGTCGAAGTTCTGCAGGTTGCGAGAGCCGAGCACAATCGCGGCAATCAGCGCGAGCGTAAAAAGCGTGGCCCACGCGCCCGCTCGTACTCTGTCTGCCGTTCGGACCAGATGCGGAGGTAGAGTCAGATCGAGCTTTTCCTGTAAAGGCAGAAACACGCGGGCGTTGACGCGCCACAAAACTAAAGACACCAGCGCCAGCAGCAGGAAGCCTGGCCATATCGTACCCATGCGGTCGCGGAAGAAGCCCAGCAGCAGAGGGGGAAAGAAGCCACCGAGCCCGCCCATGGCGCCAACGAGTCCGGTAACGGTACCGGTCTCGCGTGGGAAAAATTGGGGCACCAGTTTGAAGACCGCACCATTGCCGAGCCCCATCATGACAGCGCAGCCCAACGCTCCAATGGTAAATGGCAACATGGAGGGCCAAGCCATCAGGAGCGCGAAGGGTGGAATGACAACGAAAACTACCGCCAGCACGCGAGCGCCGCCGATGCGATCGGCAAGCCATCCGCCAACGGGCCGCAGCAAGGTGGCGAGCACGACGAAACCGGCGGTACGGAATCCCGCGTCTGCTGCCGTCAAACGAAATTGGTCTCGCAGCAGGCTTGGCAAGTAAATTGAAAAGGCGACGAACCCACCGAACGTCAGAAAGTAGAAGGCGGAGAGCGCCCACGATAGCCGTTCACCCGCCAGAACACCCAGCATTTCGCCAATGCTCTTCGGCCGCACCGGAGTTGGTGCATCGCGGGCAAACGCGAAAAACATAACGGACCATACCGCCAGCATTGCAGCCGTTCCACGAAAAACGTTCTGCCAGCCGATCAATGCGGCCAGGAGCGGCCCGAGGAATACAGCCGCCGACTGTCCGATGTTTCCCAAGCCATAGATGCCGAGCGCTCCGCCCTGCTGCTGCGCACTGAACCAGCGCGATACAAAGCCGACTCCGACTGCAAACGAGGAACCTGCCAATCCTAAGAAAAAACCGGCGAGGAGTAGTTGTTCATAAGTTTTGGCCGGTGGGGTCAAGAACGCGGGGATGCACACCAAAAGCATCAGCCCGGAAAACACCACCCTCCCTCCGAGCCGATCGGCAAGCATGCCTACGGGGAGCCGCGCGAGCGATCCCAGAAGAACCGGCACGGCGACGAGCAATGCGGCCTGGGTAGCCGAAAGGTGGAGGGTTTCGCGGAAGCCGGGAGCGAAGGCAGCGATCAAGCCCCAGGCCGCGAAACACACGGCGAATGAAATCGTACCGAGAATAAGAGGAAGCGAGGCGCTCGACGGGCGTGAGGCGGTCATTGTCAACCTGGACGACTTGAGTATCTCAGAAAATAAACTTTCAGACTTTCTTGCTTTGACGTGAACACGTGGTTTGTCTGGAACACTACAACTTCAGTCCTGGCGTTCAGCTTCAGACTGCATTTCAAGGGAGTGATCGGCTTGAGCTGACGTACGCCTCGACGGCCAATCGTCTGCGGGAGCGCAGGCGGCAGGCAATGCGCGGCAGGGGCGGACGTATGATCCTAGAGAGATTACCCGGACGTTTGCTCGATTCCCGGCGGATGCATGCAATCTCAACACTACGCGATCGCAACCATTGAAGGCCTGCATTTAACCTGTGACTTCGCTGTCTATTCGGCAGCCGTGTTCGGGTGTCCACCGGACTACTCCTCAACTCGGGTTGGCCTGCACAATTCGTATCGAGAACCCTATCAGACGCTGACGTCGATCCCATTGAGCGAGTATCCGCAGTTCCGAGAGAACTCGTTCATGGATGAGTTGACGATGCAAGCGGTGCGGAGCGCCACGGTGCCGCGAATGAGGGACTTCTCATGTATCGCCTGGGAATTGCCCGAAGGCATGGTCACATCGGTCACGACCGATCCCGTGACGAATTCCGCGGTGCTATCTCGCGTGATCGGCGCAGGAGAGCAAATCCTAGACATCATGCGCCTGTTCCTGTTCAAACCAGGTGAGGACGTCAGCATCGGTCGGATCGGATCGCTCGGCGGCGGCATCACAGGCCTATGGCTAACGAGGCTCCGCCTCAGACCGACGAGATGTATCCCATGGCCGGGGGATCGTCGATAAACTCAAGAATGGCCCCGGTCGAGCATGGAGCCGGAAACCGGTTCCGTCATTGGACCGCAAAGCGGTAGGTGGTCCCGAAG